>CALGGV010000182.1 GCA_937915725.1 uncultured Selenomonadales bacterium | reverse complement strand
ATCTGCATCGCCAATTTTGCCATATTGCGGAAGTCTTGCAGAAAATGGAGCCTCGTCCCAGAAATTTCTATTTGAACAACCAATACAAGCCGCGCCACTTTGAATAGGATAACTCATACCTTGCCACCAACGCAAATTGCCGCAAGAATTGTAAGTTTCCGGACCGCGACAGCCCAATTTGTACAAACACCAGCCAGCCTTTGAGCCTGCGTCGTCATAAGTTTCAGCAAACATTCCCGCGTCAAAAAACGGGCGGCGATAACAAGTATCATGAATTCTGTTGCCGTAAAATTGCTTAGGTCTGCCGTCGCCGTCAAGCGGTGGAATTGTGCCAAAAAGTGCAACGTGCATAACAACGCCCGTCATAACTTCCGGAATTGGCGGACAGCCAGGAACATTAACAACCGGTTTACCGCCTACAAAATGTGAAATTCCCGCCGAGCCTGTAGGATTTGGACTAGCCGCTTGAATTCCGCCGTAAGCCGCGCAACTTCCATAGGCAATAATAGCCGCCGCGCCTTTCGCCGCTTTTTCCAATAAATGTAAAAAAGTATGCCCACCCGACATACAATGTACGCCACTTTCTTTTGTGGAAACTGCGCCTTCAACCGCCAAAATATAACTGCCGTTGTATTTTGCAATGGTTTCATCAAGATGAGCCTCAAACGGCGCACCACAAGCCGCGCTTAATAAATGATCATACTCCAGCGCGATATTATTCAAAACTAAATCAGATGCCAAAGGTGACGCCGAGCGAATAAATGATTCATCGCAACCTGTGCATTCGTGCCCATGAATCCAAATAACTACCGGCAGCGGCTTAGTTTCTGCCGCCTCTACAACTTTTGAAAACATATCTGTACTTAAGCCCATTAAAGAAGTTAAAGCCACGCAGCCTTTTAAAAAGCTACGGCGGCTTAATCCTCTTTTAAGATATGCCTCCCATAAACTCTCCCTTTTTTCCAATTTCCGCCCCTCCTCAAAATTTTTTCGTAAATCTAAGGGTGTCATTTCAAAATTCGCCGCGCCTATTCTTTTTCCTGCCGCTACAAAAAATCCCTAATCCTTAATCCCTATTCACTAGCCACTAAAAATGGAAATGATTCATCATTTTTTCAGCTAAAGATTTTGCGTCGTCGGATTTATGCTCCAACAAATATTTTAAAGTCGTTACGTTGAAAAATGAAGTTATTGGAATGTAGCGATTATATTTTCTGAAGTCGCCCCACTTCATTAATTTTTTATGCAAAATTTTTATATCGTCAACAGTTGCATTATTGTTTTGCAAAATTTTATTTAATCGATAATCCGCGCGCAGAGTGTCAAAAATTTCTTGAATTAGTGCGGGATTTTTTTTATCATTTTCGTATTTTTCAATCAGTGCTACAGATTTTC
>CALGGV010000181.1 GCA_937915725.1 uncultured Selenomonadales bacterium | reverse complement strand
TTTTTAGAATCAGCTGTTAAAAATTTTTTGCAGTTTTTTTAAAGCTCTGTAGTGAATGATTCTGACATTTGAATAAGTCAAATTTAAAATTTCCGCAATTTCAAAATAGCTGAATTCAAACCAATATTTTAACTGGATAAGTTGCCGTTCATTTTCGCTGAGTTTATCGAGTGCGGCTAAAACTTGCGCCTTTTCTTCGTCAAGGATTAAATTTCTTTCCGGCTGATTCGTATCATCTGAAAATAAATTCTCAAAGTACTCCGGAAAATCTACAGTTTTATCCCTGCTGATGTACCGCAAATAATCTATAACCGCGTTATTTGTAATGGTAAAAAGCCACGTCTTGAAACTGGATTTATTTTTGTCGAAGTCCTTTAAATGTGCGTAAACTTTCAGGAAAATTTCGCTTACAACGTCATTTGCACTTTCAATATTTCTAAGGCGATAAAATACAAAATTATAAACCGCGTCAAAAAAAATATCATAGAGTTTGGCAAAAGATTCTTTATCGTATAAAGATTTTTCTGCAAGTGCATTGCAATAATCTTTGTCTGTAATACTTTCCATAAGTTTTATCCGTTAAGCAGTTTGACGTTTAGCCAAATCGGCGAATATTCCATTTTGAGCAACAAGTTCATCGAAAGTGCCGCTTTCTGCAATTTGCCCTTTGTCAAAAACTATGATTCTGTCACATTCTTTAATTGTTGAAAGTCTGTGAGCAATAACAATTCTTGTAGTTTGGAGTTTGTTCAAACTTTCAGTAACGATAGCTTGAGTGCGGTTGTCAAGTGCGCTGGTTGCCTCGTCAAAAACCAAAATTGAAGGTTTAGCCGCCAACGCACGCGCAATTAAAATTCTTTGGCGTTGTCCGCCGGAAATATTACTGCTGCCTTCAGAAATTACAGTTTGCATACCCATTGGCATTTTTTTAATATCGTCGGCAATACCCGCCGCCTCTGCCGCCGCCCATGCATCTTCCATTGTTAGGGCGGTTGTACCTACTATATTTGTGAAAATATCGCCGCTCATCAGTTGCCCGTTTTGCAGGACGACGCCCATTTGTGAACGGACGGAAGATAAATTTAATTCTGATAGGTCTTGGTTGTCGTAGTAAATTGCGCCGCTCTTCGGCACTTCAAAGCCTAAAAGCAGACGAATAAATGTACTTTTGCCGCAACCGCTTTTTCCGACGATTGCTACGTTTTCGCCCGCGTTTATTTTTAAACTTAAATCTCTTATTATATCCGGCGTATTTTCGGTATATGAAAATGTTAAATGTTCAACTGTTATTGAACCGCTTAATATTTCTGCGTCAATTTTGTCATCTGCTACTTCCGGCACTTCGTCCAATATCGGCTGTAAATTTTCTATTGAAGGGCGCAATTTAAAGACTTGTGAAACTATCGGGACGATTGTATTTATTGTTGTATTAAAGCCCGCAAATGCTGTATAAAATGCCATAAATTTTGCAGGGGCTATTACTGTTTCGGTCGGGTCTTGCCCCATTGCCGCCGCCGTTTCCATATCGCTTGATATTACGTCATATAATATCAACGTTATTATCAAAGGCTGTACACTTGTTATTATTGTGCTGTAATTACTCTGCCACCTTAACTTTAAATTCCATTGCCATTCTTCTGTAAATAATTTGCTCCATAAATTAAACGCTTGATCTTCCGCGCCCGCTATTCTAAACTTCGCTAACCCGGTAAATATTTGCTGTACCATGCCCGCTATTTCGTTTTTTACTTTTATCAAATTCCGTTCAAAGTCTATTATTCGGCTGTATATCAGCATCATTATTAAAATATAAATTATCCATAATCCTATTGCCAATAATGTAAATTTAATGCTGTAATAGCCCATCAGCATTAGGCTCCATACTGAAAATACCAAGTCAAAAACTGTTGGTATTAACGTGCCGCCGAAGACGCTTTTAATTTCCATTATCCCCATTAGCCGCGCCGCTATTTCGCCACTTTGAAATTTCCTGAAAAATTTCGCAGGTAATGAAAATAATCGCCCCAATAACGCTGATTCTATTGTGGAGTCAATGTGCGTCATTATTCTCATCATCGCCACTGAACGCACTGCTGATACTATCGCCGTTGTACACGCTACAACTATTGATACTTGCGTTACAGTTACCAGCCCTTCACGGTCAAGAATCGGGATTATATCTGTAAATATCGTTTCTGTGATTATCGGCGACATCTGCGCGACCCACCCCGCTATAAAACTTGCCGCCAATATCGCTTGCGCGTCCGTTTTCCAAATATGACTGCCAATAAATTTAAGCAAGTCCGTGATTGTCAATTTTTGGTTCGGTAACCCCGCATAACAAATAAAACCTCTTGTTTGTATCTGCTTTGCCACGCCTTCCGTTATTTCTATCCCGTGCGGGTCGTTGTTTGTAATTAAGCGGTAACTGTTCGGCGTCTCGGGGATAAATGCCGCCAATTCGTCATTGTACCAGCCTATCATTACGCCGCTGTCTCTTTGGTACCAGTCATCCTCGAAATTTATAAGACGAATATACATATTGCCTTTTTGTACCAAACGCCGAATTATTCCAACTTGATCCAGCCGCTTAACAAATTCAGGAGCTATTGAAATATTTTCAGTATTCATTGAAAGGGCTTTTGCTACTTCCTGAACAATAAACACCGTTTCATTTAATTTATCGCCGCTTGTAACATTGCCTACTTCATATTCGCCAATTAAGCGGCTTATTGAATTTTCTATCAATACTGCACTTTTTTGACGCCGCAATTTCAGACGTTCAATAAATTGTTTGTCTTCACTTTTGAATTGCGCACCCGTAAGCATTGAAAATATTTGCTCGTGTTCCAAAAATTCCAGATACAAACTTTCCAATGTTTCACAATTTGCAAATAATGAATCACCACTCCATTGAATTATCATTTCATCGCCGCGATCAGCCAATAACTTCAACCAGTGCAATTTTAACAATTCTGAAAACCACGAACGCATTAATTTAATTTGATTTTCTACAGATACTTCATTGAATCCCAATAATTCAATTTCGCTGTTATCAACGGCGTATATTACAATTTCCATTACTCCCAAGTCATCAAACGCAGGATATACCGCCGCACCCGCCGTCAATTCAATTAAGCACATCTGCCGAAATTTCGCACTGTTCAGCGTTACGGCGTATACTTCAATTTTTCCGCTAATTACAAGCGCAAATTTTTTTTCGTCGTTAAATTGATAACGTTGCCCCGCCTTTAATTGCATAGCTCTAACCTTCCTTACTTTCAATCAATCGACGATAAGCCCCGTTATTCGCCATCATTTCATTATGAGTACCGCGTTCAACAACTTTTCCTCTTTCCATTACAATAATTTCATCACAATCACGAATGGTTGAAAGTCTATGCGCAACTATGAAACAGGAACAACCGCGCCGCCTGATATTTTTTAATACTATTTGTTCAGTAATTGGGTCAAGCGCACTTGTTGCCTCGTCCAAAACTAAAATTGAAGGATTGACAGCTAAGGCGCGCGCAATTTCTAAGCGTTGACGTTGCCCGCCGCTGAAATTTAAGCCGCCTTCAGACATAACAAAATCATAACCGCCCTCAAGTTTCATAATTTCATCGTGAATGCAAGCATCAACTGCCGCCGCCATAACGTCCTGCTTAGAAATGGTACTGTCAAAAAGAGAAATATTATCACGAATACTGCCGCTGATTTGAAAAATATCTTGGTCAACAGCCGCGAGGGAACCGGTAATGACATTGCGGGGCAAGTCTCGGCGGTTGACGCCGTCAAATAAAACATCGCCGCTCCATTGTTCATATAAGCCGGTAACAATTTTTGACAAAGTACTTTTGCCGGAGCCGGAACCGCCGACAACAGCAACCCACCTGCCGGGCTCAACCGTCAAATTAAAATTTTCCAAAAGAGGAGGCTCAAGGGGGCTGTAACCGAAATTGATATTGGATAATTCGATTTTGCCGGAAAGTCTTTTCAAATCGGAATTTTTAGGATTATCAGGATAATTAAGGGAGTCAACAGGATAAACTAAAACGTCATCAAGGCGGCGCATTTGCATTTCAGTAGATTGCAGAGTAGTGGACAAGGCAGCTAATCTGCTGATAGGCGCGTGAAAATTATTGTAAAGAGATTGAAAAGCCATAAAAATACCGGCAGACATAACGCCTTCCATAATGGAAAAGCCGCCAATAGTTAAAATCAAAGCTGTATTAAGAGAAGATAAAAACACGGGCAAAACAGAGGAAGTTAAAGACCAAAGTTGGACAGTTTGAGTGGCAATTAAAACTTTGCTGTGATAACCGGACCATTTAGAAAAAATATCGCTTTCAGTACCATTGGCTTTAACACTTTCAATCATCGTAATACCATTAACGAGAGTACCGTATTCTTTGCCGGCGTCTTGTTGAATCCTCATATTTAAATCAGTAAGCTTGCGGCGCAGTTTATAAATAATAAACATTTCAATGGCACTGAAAGTAACGCCAATAAGAGTAAGTTTGAAAGAATATTGAAACAGTAGCAACAGATAAAAAACAGCAGTAAATAAATCCAGCAAAGAAGTAGCCACTTGATTAGAAAGAACGTTGGCAACAGATTCATTGAAATTGACACGCCCGGCAATTTCGCCTGAAAAACGTTGCTGAAAAAAAGAAATGGGAAGGCGCAAAATGTGCCAAAAGAATTTAGAAGAATCAGCGATAGTCAATTTGCGTTGCCAACGTGTGAGGATATAAGCACGAAGTGAAGTCATAAGAGTAAGGATAAAGGCGGTTAAGCCCATAGCAAGGGAAAAATTGAACATCCAGTCGGGGTGCTTGCCGCTTAAAATATCGTCAATGAAAATTTGATTGAAAACGGGCGTAACAAGACCCGGTACAATCATAGCCAATCCAATCAAAAAGACAAAAATTAAAGCGGCTCTGTCGTTCATCAGCTTTTTGAAAATAGTATTAAAAATATTGTACTGCGCACCTTCAGGTTTAAAATTTTCGCCCGGCGAAATTTCAAGAGCAATACCGGTATAAGAAGTTTTGAAGTCTTCCCAAATAACGCGGCGTTTACCCATCGCAGGATCATTTAAATAGGCGTAACCGTCTTTGATACCTTCCAAAACTAAGAAATGATTAAATTCCCAGTGAATGATAAGAGGGAATTTTTTATTTTTAAGAGAATCGGCAACAATGCGAAAACCATTAGCCTTACAATTTCTGCGCTTAGCCGCTTTAATAATATTAGACGCCTTAGAGCCGTCACGGTTGACGCCACATTCAACACGCAATTTTTCAAGCGGAATCCACAAATTAAAATGTGCCAAAATCATAGCAAGGGACGCCGCGCCGCATTCAGTAGCCTCAATTTGCATAACGGTAGGAACAGAAACTACAGATCCATTGCCGCCGGAAAAAAATTTTTTCAAGAATTTAAACATAGTTATCTGCTCCTAAGCCATTGAGAAACTTTGTAGAAAACTTTTTCAATAGGGGGTTTACGTTCAATAACGATAGAGCCTTTGCAAAAAGAACCGGGCGAAATAGGATTGTGATCGCCAACTTTAGAAGTCCACAAATAGCCGGAAGGGTCATCGGGGTTTTTAACAAGGTCAAAACGAACTTCCATTAAAGAAGATTTCTGTTGCTCAAAGAAATAAGAGGCTAATTGCGAATTACCAAGATTTTTTTGAACAGATTGAACAGAAACAGGATATTGAGAAACAGAGCGAACAATCCCAATCAAAGAACCTGATTCAGAAACATCAACGCCATTTGGAATAAGTTGGATAGTCATACCGGGATTAACGCGCTTGCCCTTGTCAAGAGGAATATAAAAAACGCCGGATAATTCGTCAGTGTTTTGAGTAAGGCGGAGGGAACAAATAGGCGTACCGCCGGAAATCATCGCGCCGCGAGTAACAAGAATATCATTAACAACGCCGTTATAATCGCTGTAAACATCTTCCATAGCCATTTGACGTGCGCGTTTAGCGTCGTATTCGTAGGCTTTACCTGCGGCTTCGCGGTCGTTACCGGCAAGCCCGATACTGTGTTGAGCAATAGCAGCATCAGCGGAAGTGTCAACTTGAATAACGTGAGCAATAAGATCGCCGTTTTTAACAACATCGCCTTTAGAAATATAAATGTCAGTAACTTTGCCGCCCGCAATATGATAAATATCAACGACGCCCGCCGAGTCCATAATTAAGCCCATACCTTCAGCTTTATCAGTAAACGCGCCGAAAATCGACCAAATAACAATGGAAATAATGAAAATTAAAATGGCAGTAAGCAACATCCAACTGATAGGATTAGTAACAGAAAGTAATTTGTCTAAACGTTCAGGGGAGCGGAGTTTGTCAAGTGCCTCTTTACTGAAAAGTTGGTTACTTTCCAATTTATTCATCTCCTTCAAGAATGGAAGTAGCAGGCATACCGTCGGATA
>CALGGV010000180.1 GCA_937915725.1 uncultured Selenomonadales bacterium | reverse complement strand
CTTAAAAAAAGCCTCCTTAGCGGCAAATCTTGCGGCATAGGAGGCGGCGGATTGAACTCCGCGACTTTCGCAATAATTCTGTTCATTTTCAGTAAAAACTTTGTTTTTGAAATGTTCGCCCAAAACTGCGCGACGAACTCTTTCAATTTCGATAATATCAGTACCAATTCCAATAATCATTTTGCAACTAAATCTGTGTCAGTTTGTGCACGTAAACCTTCATTAGGATTGAAAGCTAAAGTGCGTGCGATTAAAATTTCAACGCGGCGATTTCTTTGTTTATTTTCCGGCGTATCATTTGGAGCTATTGGGCGATATTCGCCGTAACCAATGGCGGAAAATCTTGCAGGATTTAAATCGCTATTAATTTCCAAAAGATATTTCATAAAAGTCATGGCGCGGACAGAGCTTAATTCCCAGTTAGAAGGAAATTGCGCGTTGTTGATAGGGTCTGTGTCGGTGTGTCCGGAAATTAAAACACGTTCCGGAACTGCCGCCAAAAGTCCTGCAACAACCGGACCAATTCTTTGGGATTCAGGAACTAAATCAGCCGAGCCGGACGGGAAAAGGGCGCGTTCCTTGATACGAATCATCAAGCCTTCTTCTTCAAGTTGCGTTGAAAGTTCGCCCTCTAAATCGTTTTCACGAATATAAGCCTCAAGTTGTTGTTGTAAATCGCTTAAAGCCTCATTTTCTTGAATATAAGCGGCGTTACCGGCGTCTTCAGTTGACATAATTTGACGTTGCATACTTGGATTTGGTCCGGCTTGATCAAAGAATGAAGGACCACCCATATTAAAAGCAGAAGTAAAAGCCTGCGCGAGAGCTTGCAATTTAGTTTGGTCAGTTTGAGAAATTGCGAAAAGTGCAATAAACAACGCAAGTAAAAGCGTCATTAAGTCAGAATACGGCAGTAACCAAGCCTCACTTGCCTCTTCTTCGTGTTTTTTTCCGCGTTTTTTCTTTGCCAAGAAAATTTCTCCTTTCCTTTGAAAAATTAAGAGCCGGGAAAAAATTTTTCCTTAAGCCCTTAGTTAGTATTATTAACCTTCTTCATTCAATTCCCCGCGTTCACTTTGCGGAATGAATACAGTTAATTTTGCTTGAATAGCAGTAGGTGAATCGCCGGCTTGCAATGAAAGAATTCCTTCAATAATCATTCTTTTATGAGCAATTTCATTAGCGGATTTAACTTTCAATTTGTTAGCGAAAGGCAACCAGATAACGTAACCGGTAAAAATACCGAGAATTGTTGCAACGAATGCCGCCGAAATAGCGTGTCCGAGTTTATTAACGTCTGATAAGTCAGCAAGAGCTGCGATAAGACCAACAACCGCGCCCAAAACGCCCAGCGTCGGAGCATATGTACCCGCCTGCGTAAGAAGGGAACGCGCCTCTGAATGGCGTTCTTCTATGATAGCCAACTCGGCGTCCAAAACGTCACTTACAAAATCCGGATCCATACCGTCGATAACCATGCTTAAACCATTGCGGAAAAATGGATCTTCAATGTCAGCAACTCTGCCTTCAAGTGCGAGAATACCTTCACGGCGTGCCAGTTGCGAAAGTTCCACGAAAAGTTTTACCATTTCAACTTTGCTGCCGTCATTGTCTGCACGAAACAAAATTTTGAAAAGTTTAGGCAATTTGACAATGGTTTCCATTGGAAAAGCATTGAAGATACAAGCAAAAGTACCGCCAATGATGATCAAGAACGCAGCCGGATTATTTAACGCAGTAAGCGGCGCGCCTTTCAAAATCATTCCAACGAAAACTGAAATAAAACCTGCGATAAGACCTATTACTGTAGATTTTTCCAAAATCAGCAACCTCCCTTGCTGTCGAGGTTAATTTATAATTCCACGACTTGCCACACTAAAAATCTTTGCGGCGTATAATATTTTTTCATTCAATGTAAAAAAAAAAATTCCTGCCGTATCAAAAATTTTTTAAGCCTCAACAGAAAATTTTTTTATTTCGTCAAAAAAATATAAGATAACCGCAAGCGTCCAAATGATTTTAAAATTTCTTTACAAAGAAAAAATCTTTGTTAAAATCTGCGCGGTACTTAAAACGATAGGCGGTTGCATCACTTCCGAAAGGAGGTGACGCGGTATGACTATTAAAAAGTTCATCATTGTGGTTATTGTCGTAACCATTGTGGTGCTGATAATAGGCACAAAAACAGCCGCCTAAGCTCTACTAAAGCAAGGCG
>CALGGV010000179.1 GCA_937915725.1 uncultured Selenomonadales bacterium | reverse complement strand
ATTTCACTCCAATTTAAAACCGCCGAGAAGGGCTAAAATATCAACGTAGCGCGCCGATTTTCTTTCATTGGTAGGATTTTATATTAAAAAATTTTTAACCCCTTAAATTTAGCGTTTATTTAATTTTTTCGCCAAAATATTTTCTAAAAAAATTTTTTATTTCACTCCAATTTAAAAACGCCGAAAAGGGCTAAAATATCAACGTAGCGCGTCGATTTTTAATCAAGGGTACAATTTATATCAAAAAAATTTTTTAACCCCTTAAAATCAGCGTTTATTTAATTTTTTCGCTAGAGTATTGCCCAAAAATTGTACCAACTGAACTAAGACAATTAAAATTACAACAGTTGCAAGCATAACTTCCGGTCTGAATCTTTGGTAGCCGTATCTTATAGCCAAATCGCCCAAGCCGCCGCCGCCTATTGCGCCCGCCATTGCCGATTCACCGACAAGCGCAATTATAACCGTCGTTAACTGCGAAACTATCGAAGGCATAGCCTCCGGTAATAAAACTTTTGAAATAATTTGCATTGGAGTTGCGCCCATTGATAGAGCCGCCTCAATTAAACCGGCGGGAACTTCTTTTAAGGAAGTTTCAACTTGCCGCCCTATGAAAGGAATTGACGCCACAACCAATGGAACTATCGCCGCCGTTGTACCAATAGCACTGCCGACTAAAAATCTTGTAAAAGGAATAATTGCAACCATTAAAATTATAAAAGGAATTGAACGCAGAGCATTTACGATGGAGCCTACGATTTTATTTAATACGGGCGATTCCAAAATTTGCCCTTTGTCAGTTGTATGAAGTAGCACTCCGAGCGGTACGCCAATTATCGACGCTATCGCCATTGAAATTAAAACCATATAAACCGTTTCACCGAGTGCTTTTGTTAATAATGGAATTATTTCGTTAATATAAATCACCTGCCAAAATTTTTAAGTGCGGCGAAAATATTTAAAGTTTAGAAATGTTCAGCCGCGATAATTGAGTCAAGTTGCACGCTTGTAGAATCACTTGCCACAAAATATATTAACGGCACTAAATTTTAGTACCATTATTTTTAAATTATAGGAAAGATTATTAATTTTGGCAAGCGAAATACTCAGGATTAAATTTTAAACAAAAAAATAGCCGCTCACAGTGGCGGCACTTTCTCCTTAAAATAAAAAATCTAGTTAAAAATATTGACAAAAAATCCACTTTTAGTTTCAAGGCGAATATTTGTGATTTTCATACGCTTATCTAAAGAGGCGGATTTTGCTCCTGCCCATCTTCATTTTAATTTTATAGACTAAAATATATTTGGCAAGTGTGCACCTTATACGGCGCATTTTCGGTACATATTTTCCCAATCACGCCCGCCTTCGTTTTTTTGTTGATGATTATTGGCGGAACGCTCTTTTGGTATCAAGTACTTAAATTTTTTTTAAATATTGCCTACGTCTTCACTCTCCTTTTTTGGAGTTTTTATTATGAAAAAAATTTTTGGTATGGTAATGGCGGAAACGGCTTTATTGGATTTGAAAAAGAAAATCCAAACGTTAAAGTAGTTTTTAATTTCGGCTCCAGCGGCGAACTTGCTGAAGGTACAAGAAAAAATTTGTTTGAAAATGAATTTGTTTTAATCGTACCGAATGACAGCGACAAAAACATTTCTAACTTTGAAAGTATGACGGCAGAAAATATTCAGCATATTTCACTTGGTGAACCAAAAGGCGTACCGGTCGAGTAGTACAACGAATAAATTTTTAACAATTTGTGGATTTTGGACACTGTAAAAGCAAAGGCAAATTGCGGCGTTTTTTATGAAACGGACGCGACAATTTCAAATAAAGTAAAAGTTGTTGCAACCGCGCCGACAAATTCACATAAGCCGATAATTTATCCGGTAGATATGATAAAAGACAAAAAAAATTTTGACGCGGCAAAAAAGTTTTTGGATTTTACCTCAACTGAAACTGCAAAAAAAATTTTTAAAAAGTACGGCTTTAAAGTTGTAAGATGAAACTTGAAGTAAATATCAAAAAAAATCTGCGCGACTTTGTATTGAATGTAAATTTCAAAGTGTAAGATGAAATTTTTGCACTTTTGGGCGCGTCATGTTGCGGAAAAAGTATGACGCTAAAATGTATCGCCGGTATTGAAACTCCATATGCAGGCAAAATTATTTTGAATGGTTAAAATATTTTTTGACAGCAATAAAAAATAAATTTGCCGCCTCAAACTTGGCGCGTCGGTTATCTTTTCCAAAATATAACTGTTGCAGAAAATATTTTGCGATTATTCACTTGTCGGCTTAGAAAATTCCTATCTTCATGAATTACACGCCAAAATTTTATTGTCGAATGAACCTTTTTCTGCGCTTGACAATTTTTTAAAATGTCGGCTGGCACCGGAAGAAATTTTTAAATCTTACGGCGCGGCATTTCTAGTTTCACTCAATCCCAGCTAAGTTTTTAGATTTTCGGATAAAATTGCTGTAATTAACGCAGGGCAAAATTTCTGAAACGAATACCAAGCAAGAACTTTTCAAAAATCCCAAAAACGCTTGCCGTGGCTACTTTGACAGGTTGCAACAATAATCCTGCCTCAAAAAATTTTGACACAAAATAAAATTTTCGCCGAAGATTGACAGTTGACTTTGACTTTAAATAAAAAAAATCCCAGATGATTTAAAATTCATTGGGATTAGAGCGCACGATTTAGAAAATGTTTCAACTGCGGGCGAAAATATTTTTCTATTTGAAATTGCCAAAGAAATTGAGGCTATTTTTTCAGGTATTTTGATAATTCGTGAGGACAAAAATTAATTCATTGGGAAGTTTCAAAAAAATTGTGGCAAGAAATAAAGACTGAAAAGATTATTTTAATGAACGGGTGAAAAAATGGAAATTGCTCCGTTGATAGTGACGATGAAAATTGCAGTCGTGTCCACTTTTATAACTTTCTTTGCAGGAATTTTTTTTGCTTACAAAGTAGCAAAACTGAAAAAATTCAAAGGACTTGCAGACCCCGTTATAACTTTGCCGATGGTCTTGTTGTAGGATTTTTTTTAATTTGCAAGGCAGGCGGCGGTAATTTCGGCAGTTGTAGTTTCATTGCCGCTAATTTACAGGACAACACGTAGAGCATTTGAACAACTCGATAAAAATATAATTGACGCCGCGCAAACTTTGGGCGTTAATGAATGGAAAATCTTTTGGAAAATAATTTTGCCAAATACACTAGGAGAATTTGGAGCAACGATAATGTTTGCAGGAAATATTCCCGACGTTACTCAAACAATGTAAACTGCAATTTATTCAGCCGTTCAAGCCAATGACTGCGATTTAGCTTTTCAATGGATAATAGCTCTGACAATTTTGTCTTTAATTTTTGTTATGTTGATGAATATTTTAACATCTAAATAATAGCGAATTCAATTATCGTTAAAATTAACTTTTTGAAGTCATTTTAAAGTCATTAGATATAATTTTTACCCACTGCAACTTATAGGGCTGTTTACGTTGAAATTTTCGCCCTTTTTGGGCAAATTAAATCACAGTTTTATTTTTGCATAGGAGCCACAATTTCAGATAAATTTCTTGCGATAATTTCAGCGTCTTCCAAAGTATTTTCTTTACAGAAAGTTATTCTTATCGTCCCGCCAATATAATATTTTGGAATTTTCAAGGCGCGTAAAACGTGCGAAATTTTTATTTGTTTGGAATTGCAAGCCGAGCCTGTTGACACGCAAATATTTTTTAAATCAAGTCTGTGCATAAGCGTTTCGCCTTCGCAATTTTTGAAAGACAAACTTAAACTGCCCGGCAAACGATTTTCTCCACCGTTCAAAATAAAATCAAGATTATTTTCGCGCAGATTCTCAATTAATTTTTTGGCAACTGTTGAGATTTTTTTGGAATTTTTTTCCATATCACGACAATTTTTTTCAAGCGCAAGAGACATAGCCGCAATAGCAGCAACATTTTCAGTGCCTGCGCGTAAATTAAATTCCTGTGCTCCCCCGTCAATCAACGGCAAAATTTTTAAATCTTTACGAATATACAAAAAGCCAATTCCCTTTGGACCGTTGAATTTGTGCGCGGATGCAGAAAGCATATCCACTCCCAGATTTTTCACGTCAACAGGGATATGACCGACGGCTTGAACTGCATCTGTATGGAAAATTTTTCCTGCAGAGTGCGCAATTTCTGCAAGCGTTTTAATCGGCTGAATTGTACCGACTTCATTATTTGCAAGCATTATCGAAATAATTTTTGTTGCAGGCAAAATTTTTCTTTGCAAATTTTTGGGATTAACCGCGCCGAATTTATCGACGGGTAAAATTGTTACGGTACAGCCCAAATTTTTCATTGCGGCGCAAGAATTTAAAACGGCTTTATGTTCGACTGCTGAAGTTATAATGTTGGGGTGTTCCTGAAAATTTTGAAGGACGACAGATTTTATCGCCCAATTATCACTTTCAGTTCCGCCGGAAGTAAAAAAAATTTCCTGCGGTTCGGCATTGATACACGCGGCGATTTTTTCCCTTGACTCGCGCAAAATTTTTTTCAGCGGGCTTGAAATTTTGTACGCTGATGAAGGATTAGCGAAAAAATTTTTCTGCAGTTCAAACATTAAATTTAGCGCGTCGCCGTCAATTTTTGTAGTTGCCGCGTTATCTGCATAGATTATTTTATTCAAAGAGTTT
>CALGGV010000178.1 GCA_937915725.1 uncultured Selenomonadales bacterium | reverse complement strand
CCGGCAATGGACAACGACGACTACCGGCGCGGCAAGTTGACTAACCACAAAGTTTTTGGCGAGGCAACGGCGATTTTGGCGGGCGACGCACTTTTAACATTGGCGTTTGAAGTTTTGACGCGGCAAGAAAATATTTCGGCGGAAATTTTATTGAAAGTTATCAAGGAATTTAGCACGGCGGCAGGCGCGGCAGGAATGGTCGGCGGTCAGTCAATCGATTTAGAATCTGAAGGCAAAAAAATTTCAATGTCAACGCTGAAAAAAATGCACTTGGGAAAAACCGGCGCACTTTTCAAGGCGGCAATTCGCAGCGGCGCAATTATGGCGGGCGCAAATTCTGAACAACTTGACGCCCTTACAATTTACGCAGAAAAATTTGGGCTGGCTTTTCAAATTACAGACGATATTTTGGACGTTATCGGCGACGAAAAAAATTTGGGTAAACCTGTCGGCAGTGACGAAAAAAATAATAAGTCAACTTATGTAACTTTAACTTCTATTGACGAGGCTAAAAATCTTGCACAAAAAGCGGTTGATGATGCAGTTGACGCCTTAAAAAATTTTGGCGCGGAGGCTGATTTTCTGCGCGAATTAGTAAAATATTTAATCGGACGGAATAAATAATAATGCTTGAAAGTTTAAAATCGCCCGCAGATATTAGAAAAATGCGGCTGTCAGAATTAAAAATATTGGCGTCAGAAATTCGGCATTTGATTTTGGATACAGTGTCAGAAAACGGCGGACACCTTGCGCCGAGTTTTGGTACGGTTGAATTAACTTTGGCGTTGTATTCGGTTTTCGACTTTGACAAAGATAAAATTGTTTGGGACGTTGGACACCAAGCTTACACACACAAAATTTTGACAGGGCGGCGGGATAATTTTCATACTTTGCGGAAATTGGGTGGGATAACAGGTTTTCCAAAGCGCAGTGAATCGCCCTATGATTTTTTTGGCGTGGGGCATTCGTCAACTTCGATTAGCGCGGCGTTGGGCTTGTTGCTTGCTGAAGAAATTCAAAATAAAAACGGCAAAGTTATAGCGGTTATAGGCGACGGTGCGTTGACGGGCGGCGAGGCGTTTGAGGCGTTGAATCACGCGGGGCAACTTAAAAAAAATTTGATTGTAATTTTGAATGATAATGAAATGTCAATCGCAAAAAATGTTGGCGCACTTTCTGAATATCTTTCTGAAGTTAGACTCAATCCGCAATATCGCCGCGCCAAAAGGGACTTTGAAAATTTTATAAAAAATCTTCCAATTTCAGATATTGGCGACAAAATTTTGACGGCGGCTCATTCTGTGCGGTACGGTTTAAAATCTGCGATTGTACCCGGCACGATTTTTGAGGCGTTAGGCTTTACCTATCTTGGACCGATTGACGGGCACGATATAAAAGTTATGCAGGATATTTTTTCCCGCGTTGCTGAACTTGAGGAGCCGGTTTTAATTCACGTTCATACAACAAAAGGTAAAGGCTACGCGCCCGCCGAAAAATCGCCCGAAAAATTTCACGGCGTCGGAAAATTTAACAAAGATACAGGCGAAATTTATAAAAAACCTGCGCCGCCAACTTACACGGAAATTTTCAGTAAAGCTATTGTGGACTGCGCGAAAGTCAATAAAAAAATCGTGGCGATAACTGCGGCGATGCCTTCCGGTACGGGCTTAAAAAGTTTTTCAGAAAAATTTCCGGACAGATTTTTTGACGTGGGAATAGCTGAAGAACACGCGGTAACTTTGGCGGCAGGAATGGCGGCGGGCGGCTTGCGTCCTGTGGTTGCGATTTATTCAACTTTCATTCAGCGAGCTTACGACCAAATTTTACATGACGTTTGCTTACAAAATTTACCTGTGATTTTTTGTCTTGACAGGGCAGGGCTTGTCGGCGAAGACGGCGCAACTCATCACGGCGCGTTTGATATGGCTTTTCTGCGCACAATTCCCAACATAAATATTTTGGCTCCAAAAGATGAAAACGAATTGCGCCAAATGTTTTTTGCCGCCGTTGAAAATGAAAAACCTGTGGCGATACGTTATCCGCGTGG
>CALGGV010000177.1 GCA_937915725.1 uncultured Selenomonadales bacterium | reverse complement strand
AAAAAAGTTTTGAAGGCGTGACAGTTGCTTTAATTTGGGAAAAATAAAAAGCCGCGTGCAAACTTAAAAGTTACACTCGGCGCAGGAAAAAATTAATCTTCGTCAACTTCAGACCATTCCAAATTATCGGCGCGGTTATTCATTTTGTTGCCGTCCTTGTGAATGACGAAAGGTTTATTTTCAGGATTTGGTACAAAAGTTTCAGCCACAAGATATTTGACTTCAAAAACTTTAGAATTACCGTCCTTCTCCAGCGTTACAGTTGGATTGCCCTTTTCGTTTACAGTTTGCGGCAAAATTTCGCCTTGATTTTGGCGGGCGCGTTCCTGCAATTTCTTTTTCATTTTCTTTAACTTTTCTTTTCGTCTGTCAACAGTCACAAAAATACCTCCTTTGAATTGCTGTAAAATATAATCGAAAATTTTTGCGAGGTCAAATGCAATGGGAAAAATAACAATCGTGGGAATAGGTCCCGGAAATATTTCAGAAATGACTCCAAAGGCACGGCTTGCGATTGAAACAGCTGAAATTATCGCCGGCTACAACACTTACATAAAATTAATTCCTGAACTTGTCAGCGGGAAAAAAATTATAGGTACGGCAATGATGCAGGAAATTGAACGCTGCCAAATGGCGATTGAAGAAAGTCGCTCCGGTAAAAATGTTGCGCTAATTTCAAGCGGAGACGCCGGAATTTATGGAATGGCGGGGCTTGTTATCGATATGATTTTAGATTTACCGGAAAATGAACGTCCGCAATTTGAAGTTGTAGCCGGAATTTCGGCAGTCAACGCGGCGGCGGCGATTTTGGGCGCGCCGTTAATGCACGATTTCGCAGTTATCAGTTTAAGCGATTTAATGACACCGTGGGAACTCATTAAAAAGCGCGTCGAATGCGCGGCAGTTGGCGATTTTGTAATTGCGCTGTACAATCCAAAAAGTAAAAAGCGCGTGAAAAATATTTTGGAAGTGCAAGAAATTTTATTGCGGTACAAAAATAAAAATACGCCCGTTGGAATTGTCACAAACGCGGGCAGATTAAATGAGCAAAAAATTATTTCGACACTTGAAAATTTTACAACTGAAGAAATAAATATGTTTACGCTTGTGTTGATAGGTAATTCTCAAACGTACGTAAAAGCGGGCTTTATGATAACGCCGCGAGGATATTAAAGGCTAAGGGATAAAGGCTAGGGGTTAAGGATAAATGAAAATATTTTTAATGGCAGGAACTGAAGACGGGCGCAAACTTGCCGAATTTTTGTTGAATAAAGGTTTTGAAGTTACGGCGTCAGTTGTCAGCGAGTACGGAAAAAAACTTTTGGAACAGTACTCCGGAATTTCTATTAATAACAAAAAATTGGACGCCGCCGAACTTACAGAAATTTTGAAAGTTGGGAAATTTGATGCGCTGGTAGATTCAAGCCACCCATACGCCCTAAACGCCACGAGAAACGCCCTTGACGCCTGCGCTAATATAAATTTACCTTACGTGAGATTCGAGCGCGAAATTGGCGATTTTGGGGCTTTAAACGCCTTTCACGTTGAGAGCTATGAACAGGCAGCAATTAAGGCAGCTGAACTCGGTAAAAATATTTTTCTTACCACCGGTAGCAGAAATTTAAAAATTTTTGTTGACTTGTTGAAAAATTGTAATATAACTGCGCGAGTTTTGCCAACTGCTGAAGTTTTGGCTGAATGTGAAAAACTAGGCTTGACGCCCAAACAAATTATCGCCATGCAAGGTCCTTTTTCAACTGAAATGAACGTTGAAATGTTTAAGCACGCGCAGGCAGAAGTTATCGTAACAAAAGACGGCGGTAAAATCGGCGGAATAGATACCAAAATAGCCGCCGCGCAGATTTTAAAAATTCCTGTAGTAATAATTGACAGACCAAAAATTTTTTATCCGAAAGTGGCGGCAACCTTTGAAGAAGTTTTAAATTTTTTACTATCGAAAGGAGAAATTTTGAAATGACAGCTACCCTAAAAAAAATTATCACTTTCGCAATTTTAATAGGCGGCTTGAGTCTAACCGGTTGCGGCGGCGCAAATGCCGTTGAAGATAAACCGGCGGAAAATGTACCAAAATTAAAAATTACTGTAGGTGACAAAATTTTATTCGCAACTTTGGAAGACAACGCAACCGTTAAATCTTTCCTTGAAAAATTACCAACAACTTTACAAATGGAAAATCTTTACGGGCGCGAAATGTGCTATCGTTACGGCGCGGGCGGGCTTGACGAATCTGCAACCCGTTCCGACCGTTACGAAATTGGCGATATTGTTTACTGGAAACCGCGCGGCAGTTTTGTAATTTTGTACAAGCAAAATGGCGAAGAATTTGAGCGCGTACAAATTGGACACATTGAAAGCGGCGTTGAAATTTTTAATGGACTCGGTACAACCAAAATTAAATTTGAACTGGTCGATTAAATTTTACGGCAAAAATAAAAAGCAGTAGTCAACTACCCCATAAGGGCTTGCAGTTAGATTAAAAATCCACCGCGTACGGTTGGTTGACTGCAACCCTG
>CALGGV010000176.1 GCA_937915725.1 uncultured Selenomonadales bacterium | reverse complement strand
TGATGACCGACCCAGCCTGTAGCGTTTATGTCAACTGCCCACGGATTGTTTTTCAAAAGTTTAATCTGCCAGCCGAGCTCCAACATTCCATTTGGAAATTTTTTCTTTCAAAAATCGGAACATTTCAATTAACTTTAGAAAAAATATTAAAAAGATTTTTGAATTTTAGCCATAGCAGTAACGCCGCGCTGATGACCGACCCAGCCTGTAGCGTTTATGTCAACTGCCCACGGATTGTTTTTCAAAGTTTTAATCTGCCAGCCGAGCTCCAACATTCCATTTGGAAATTCTTTCTTTCAAAAATTAGAACGTTTCAAATAACTTTAGAAAAAATTTTAAAAAGATTTTTGAATTTTAGCCGTAGCAGTAACGCCGCGTTGATGACCTACCCAGCCTGTAGCGTTTATGTCAACTGCCCACGGATTGTTTTTCAAAGGTTTAATTTGCCAGCCGAGCTCCAACATTCCGCTTGAACCGCTGTTACCTGCACTTTTCGTCGAAAGATTTTTTGAAAGATAATTTGCAGTAATTCCGCCTGTATGTTCGTATTGGTAAGCAAGACCGGTATAAATTCTGCTGATTTTACTTGTGCGCGTTGTAAGGCGATAACCAATTTTCATTCTGCCGGAATTTGCTGAAGAAATATGATATTTATCGCCGTAAGGAGCAAGATCAGCATTCATACCGCCTTGATGCGAATGATAATACGTGGCGTAAACGTCAAGCAGATTATTTTTGTTAAGGCGAAGATTTTTACCAATTTTCAAATGTCCCGCCATTGCGGTTGCGTCTGTGTCGTATGAAACGCGCTGTCCAAAAGTTTTATCCATATCATTTGAGGAAAAATCATTTTTAATTTTGCCAATGCGAAAACTTCCTTCAAGATAAAGCCCGCTGTCCCACATATTGCGAAAAATTCCGCCGCCCGCAATATATCTTGTGGAGCCTGTACCGTGCGTGCCGTCCGCAAGGTAACTGTCGTAATTGCCGTGCGCGTAGTCAATTATTGGCGCAAATGCTAATTTACCTGCGCCGCCGTTATCGAGAGTGCGTGCAATTCCTAAATCAAAACTTGTGCTTTTCATATCGACGTACGCGCCATCGCCTGCCTTTGTTTTTAACGAGCCGCCGCCCATACTTGCAAAAATTTCCCAACCTTTCGGCTCCACTATTGGAACGTCAACAGCCTCTTGAGAAGTTGCGTTGTCTTCGCTGTCACTTTCAAAAGAATTTGCGCCATTTGAATTGTAATTTTCAAAATCAAAATCTAAACCTATTGCCGGTAAATTATTATTATCCAAAACTGTATCCAAAGTTTTAATTGAAGTTAAGCCGGCACTCAAAGGAATTGATTGAGTTTGACTGTTTAAAGTTTGATTAGCTGATATACTGTCAATCGTTGCCAAAATATTTGAGCCGGAATTTGAAATTGTCAAGCCGTAATTTAAAGAAACGCCTTCAGTTAAAGTGCCGTAAGTTGTAGCAGAATCTGTGATAAAGCCGTTTGAATTTGTTAAAAGATTAATTGTATCGCCGGCTGCCAAATTTGAATTGCCGGAAACAACGCCCGCGCGAATAGCAACGCCGCTTAAATCTGTAGAATTTGAATCTGTAAGCGTAACCATTGTATCGCCGTTGCTTGCGTCATTTGGAATATAAAAATTTAAACTGTCAAAGTTGTAAAGATTTTGCGCAGAAAGATTTTTATTGTAGACGTTCAAAGTATTGTTGGAAGTGGAGCCGCTCGGAGCGTAGCCGCCGTAAATGTTGCTGTACGTGCCGCTGTACCAGTTGACAGTGTTATTTGAGGCGTTGCCGGTTGTAGTATAGCCGCCGTAAGTGTTGTCTGTACTGCCGCCTGTAAGATTTACTGTTTTGTTTGAATCGTCAGTTGTAGTATCGTCATCATTGTTATTATCGTTGTTATTATTGTCATCATTGTTGTTATCGTCATCGTTGTTATCGTCGTCATTGTTGTTATCGTCATCATCGTTATTATCGTCGTCGCCGGTACTGTCGCCAACTTTGAAAAGTAAGCTTTTGCTGTCGTCGCTTAATGCAAGGCTCGTTGTGTAAGTGTACGAAACGCCTTCCTGTACTTCAACTGTTTTAGATTTTGCGTCTGTAATGCCCGCGTCATTTACCAACAAATTTACTGAATTTCCGTCTGTCAATGAAAAGCCGCTCTGAACAACTGCTTTAACATCTGTATCTGAAAGGTCTGTTTGATTGCCGTCTGTCAATGTCAAAATTGTATCGCCGTTGCTAATGTTGCCGTCAAGATAAAAATTCATATTTTGAAAATTACCGATATTTTTTGCAGTTAAACCTTTGGTTTTGATATTTAAGGTATTGTCTGAACTTGTAGAACTATCACTTCCATACAAAGTAGATGCGTTCAAGTTTGGGCTCTTTTCAATATTTATTGCATTATTGGTGGCAGTTCCAAAATTAGCAACGCCGCCATAAATTCTTCCATAAAAATTTCCACCGCTAATGTTAATTATATTTCCTATGGCATTTCCATCGGCAGATTGTCCCCCCAAAACAGACCCCATTATTTCTCCAGAATCAATATTTATGGTATTACCTGAAACAGATTTTTCACTATTAGCATAACCACCTGAAATAAAATATATGGTTCCACCTTTAATGTTTATCGTATTATTTTGAACTACCCCTGCACCTTCAGCATCCATAGTAAAACCACCATAAACATTATCAATCGTACCACCTTTAATAGTTATGGTATTTTTACTAGCGTCGCCATAATATGAAAATCCACCATAAATAGCACCGGCAATGCCACTATTAAATATGACATTACTTCCATTAGCATTTCCAGAATAGGGATAGGGATAACGAATGCCGCAAATATTTCCATAAGTATCATCTGCACCAATGATTGTAGTTGTACCATTAATAGTATAATCAGATTCATTAACTTCAACTGCATTATTTGCGGATTCTGGCGGATAAACATTCACTTCTTCAGCGTGGGCTATTTTCGCCCCCCCCCGCCAGAAATGGCGTCATTACGCCAACTGCTACACTTGCCAACAAAAGTTTCTTCGTAATTGTTTTCAAAATAAAAACCTCCCAAAAATTTTACGTAAACATTAAAACGACAAAAATTAATTCTGCAAGTGCAAATATTTTCCTGCAACAAAAAAAGAGCGACCGTAGCCGCTCCAAAATTCCCTACAAATTAAAATTCTATTCTGCTAAAAAATTTTCCCAATTTATATTGCGAAGTTGTTCCAGAAAACTTTCTTCATCGTCCGCCTCAATGGTTACTCGCGCAGGTTCAATTTCTTCAGCATCTTCCTCTTCAGCGCGTTCTTTTGCTGCGTCAAGGCGTGCTTGTTGACTTTCTGAAAGTTTTTCCAGCGTTGCAAACATTTTAGTATTGCCGTTATCGTCAAATGAAATTGTCAGTTGACTAATCTGCACGCCCTCAAGCCCTGCTTTTTCAATCACGCTATCAGCCGTCTTAACTGCGTCTTCAACTTTGCCCATAATTTCATTTGCGTAATCTTCATCTTCTGCCATTTTTTCCAATTCATCGCTGGAAAGTACTACTGAATATTTTTTGTCAGATTGTGAAGTTAAACTTTGAACATCGTCAACATTATCTGCAACAATAAAATCGTAATCGCCGTACTTTTCACGAAGTTGATCAAGTAACGCCTGCGCCTTTGGCGATAACTCTTTACTGGTAAAAATTCCTGTGTCAACATCATCACTAAGATTTTGATTTTGCAGAGCGTCAAGACCTTCAACAGAAAGTGAAAGATTGTAATTATCGAGTTGCGGTAATGCAGATTGATTAGCAATACCGGCGTTAGCCTTTTGATTAGCAGACTTTTGATTGAGCAGTTGGCTTGCGTTTTGGTAGTTAAGCAAGTAGCTCATATTAATCGAGTTAGCCATAAAACCTCCTCCTTGAACATTAAACATCCTCCCGGAAAGGGAAGGGTTTTTTAAACCCCGCTACCCCTTTTGGGGAATTACGACATTTTTTTTTGAATTCCTTCAACTTTTTAAAAAAATTTTTAAAAAAATTTATAATATTTT
>CALGGV010000175.1 GCA_937915725.1 uncultured Selenomonadales bacterium | reverse complement strand
AAATCGCCGCCGTTATAAATTGCAGCACGTGCCCTGCAACCGCCGCATTTATTTTTGTACCGGCAACCGCCGCAATTCCCGCTGTAATTCAAAGTACGCAATTTTTTTAGCACGGGATTATTTTTCCAAATTTCATCAAAGGGCGTTTGTCTTACGTCGCCCAATTCCATATTCAAATAAGCGCAGGGCTGAACTTTGCCGCGCGGGCTGATTATACAATAACTTAAACCGGCAAGGCAACCGCGCTTAAATCTGGAATTTATTTTTAATTCGTCAACAATCCTTAAAAATTGCGGCGCACAAGTAGGCTTGAGTTCGATTGAAACTTGTTGTTGTTTTTTCATTATCCTTGTTAAAACTTCTTCATATTCAGCTGCGCGCAGGGATTCTTCCTCGATTGTTGCCGCTCTGCCCGTCGGTACAAGAAAAAAGAAATGGTGCGCCTTTGCTCCAATTTCAACCGCAAAATCTGTTATCGCCTCAAGTTCGTTTTTATTCCAATCCATAACCGTTGTATGAATTTGAAAAGGTAAATTGACTGTGCGACAATTTTTCATACCGGCAACCGCGCCGCTCCATGCATTTTTGAACGAGCGAAATTTATCGTGCTTTTCGGCGTCCATTGAATCTAAAGAAATTCCAATACCTTTTGCGCCGGCGGCTTTTAAATCCTGCGCCATTTTTTCAGTTATCAAAGTACCGTTTGTACCGAAAACGGGAATTAATTTTAAATTTGCCGCGTGCTTGACAAGTTCCAAAATATCGGGGCGCATTAAAGGTTCACCACCACTGAAAATCATAATCTTAAAACCTGCGCGCGCAATTTGATTTAAAAGTTCTTTAGCCTCTGCAGTAGAAAGTTCTTCGTCAGCTTTACAGCCCGCGTCTCTGTAGCAATGGGCACAATACATATTACAGGCGTTGGTTGTGTTCCAAGATACAATCACTTTAAATTTTCCTCCAGCCAATTATCCAAAAATTTCATTTGTTCAGAAGTATGAAACCAATGCTCGCCGCCTTGCATTATTGTAAGCGTCGCCCCAATTTTTTCTGCAAAATTTTTCATTGTTTCAAGCGAAGTTAAAAAATCTTTATCGCCGTACAAAATGTGCGTTGGAATTTTCCAATTAATTTTATTTTCACGCACGTAACAAAGATATTTCCACGATAAAATTTCTCCAAAATCTGTAACAATTTCTTTTGCGTCGCACAAATTTTTTTCAGTAACATTCTCCCGCGTCATCATTTCCAAAATTATTTTTTCCATATCGACAATCGGCGAAATAAAAAAAGCCCTGTCGATATTTTTTTCTGAAAGGGCGTACATTGCGTAAAACGCGCCTATACTGTTTGCAATGATTGTAACTTTGTCGCGCAGGTTAAAAAAGTTTTGAAATTCTGCAACCGCGTCAAAAATATTTTCAGCTTTATAATCGAAACCTATAACTTCAGCCGCCGGGAAAAATTTTTTGTAGTGTTCAGATTCAGCCGCATTGCCGCTATTGCCGTGTATGTAAATAATTTGTTTCAAGTACAATCTTCCTCTAAAAGTTTTTTTGCCTTTGCAAGCATTTTTTGAATTTCCGGAAGTAATGACGGGGCAAACGGGTCTTTTTGCTTAATTTTTTTATAAGTGTAAATTTCCGCCTTTGAAAGATAACCAACAGCCTCGATTATGTCTTTTTCCGTGCCAATCCCATAAAGTTTACATTCGCCCAAACGTCTGCAAACATCGGAATAAGAATAATTATATTTGTTTACAAAATGTTTTGCGCGGCAATAAAATGAATATGCCATTTTTTCATCTTTCTTGACAAAACGCCCGTAACGGTACATATCGCCCAATTTGTAAAGGCAATTTGCATCATCAAATACGCCGTGCATATAGCAGTTAAAAGCCTGTTCATCATCAACAGGAATATCTCTGCCGTAATAATAACAATAGCCCAAACAACACCAAGCACTTGTCGAAATTTCATCGTCTTCAGATTCAGTGGCAAGTGCGTAATATTTGAACGCCTTTTTAAAATCACGCGGAATTATAACGCCTTCATAATACATTGAGCCTAAATTCAGCGCGGCGGTTAAATTTCCGTCTTCAATGCAAATTTCGTAATATTTAACCATTTTTGCCGCAATTTCGTCAGTAATTTCATTTTGACGGTTAAACTGATAAATTTCGGCGTAGTCAAACATTGCATCTAAATCGCCCTGCGCAATTTTATTTTCCAAATCTTGTATAAGGTTGTCAGTTTTATTTTTCATTTTAAAATTTCCTCATCAGTTAAATAACAAGCGGGATCAGACTCCCAAAAATCGCCGGTCTTAGCCTCTGCGCGAGTGCGAAAGTTGCCGTTGCAGTTGTCAAGGAATTTGCACTTTGCACAACGCCCTTTTAAAAGCGGCTTGCGATTTTTCAAGCCAGCCATAATTTCATTTGAAGTGTCAGTCCAAATATCGCCGAATTTTCTTTCACGAACATTGCCAAAAGTATAATGTTGGGTAAATTGGTCGGGATGAACGTAACCGGCGGGATCCACTTCGCCAAATGCAATTCCGGAGCGATTGCCGCCGTTCATCGAAATAAATTTTTTAACCTGCGCGGCAGTTTCAATATCGCCTTCATACAAATTTTTTAAATACATATAAACGCCGTCACAATGATTATCAACAGTCAAAATTTCTTTCTCAAGCCCGCGCCTCTCAAAATCTTTCGTGCGCTCAATAATTTTATCCATTGCCGCGCGTGATTCAGTCGGCGTTAAATCTTCGTCAATCATTTTACTGCCGCGCCCGCTGTACACCAAATGATAAAAGCAAACGCGGTTAATTTTTTCTGCCTCGATAAAATCAAAAATTTTGTCCAATTCCTCAAAATTGTGGCGATTAATCGTAAATCTTAAACCTACGCGCTGTCCGACTGCCACGCAATTTTCAATTCC
>CALGGV010000174.1 GCA_937915725.1 uncultured Selenomonadales bacterium | reverse complement strand
CAAAAAGCCGCCTAAAATCAATTTTTCAGGGCGTCTAATTTTTTTGATATATTTGTACCTTTGAAGTTAAAACGTGCGCCTACTTCGTTATAAAGGGCAATTACGGGCAAATTTTTAAAAGCCGTGTTGAAATTTTTCACGCAGAAAATTTTTCTGAATAAAAATTATTTCAAAATTTGCTGAGTCAAAAAGCCGCCTAAAATCAATTTTTCAGGGCGTCTAATTTTTTTGATATATTTGTACCTTTGAAGTTAAAACGTGCGCCTACTTCGTTATAAAGGGCAATTACGGGCAAATTTTTAAAAGCCGTGTTGAAATTTTCTCGCGCAGAAAATTTTTCTGAACAAAAATTATTGCAGATTTTGCTTAGCCAAAAAGCCGCCTAAAATCAAAATTTAAGGGCGTTTAATTTTTTTTAATATAAATCGTGCGCCTACTTCGTTATAAAGGGCAATTACGGGCAAATTTTTTAAACTGCCCAATTTTTTTGCACAAAAAAAGAACACCCCGCAATTTGCAGGGCGTCCTTGAATGGTTACCGCGCATTTGTTTTACGCGGCAACCACACCGCCTTTATTGGGCGGATTTTTTATTTAGAAAAGGGATTTATTTTTTGTCGTCGTCGTTGCCATAAGTGAGGAAATCTTGAGATTGAGTAAGATCGCTGTAGCTTGAAGTTTTAACATCGCCGACAGAGTATTTTGTATCGCTAATTGCGGAAACATCATCAATACCGGGATCATCAGTAATGAAGTTGTTATCTTCAAAGAGGTCAAATACGTCTGAGTTTGATTGTTCAAATGCGATTGATTTAGACTTGCCGCTTGCATCAATAACTGTGATCTTGTGGTTGGTGGTATTCTGCGTGAAGAAGTTTTCAACCGTAATTTGACCGGAGCCAACAGAGAAGATAACGCTGTTGCCGCTAACCAATGTATCGTAGTCTGCATTAATTCTGATCTTATCTTGTCCTGCAGTGTAGTCTTGGATAGTATCGTTGCCGTCGCCGTCATTGTATACAAATACATCTTTACCTGCGCCGCCGTACAAGTAATCGTTGCCTTTGCCGCCGATAATGGAATCATTACCTGCGCCGCCGTTGATTGAATCTGCGCCGGTGCCGCCTTGAATTGTATCTGCTTTCTTACCGCCGGAAATTGTGTTGCCCAAATCATTACCTGTGATATTCATTGTGCCTGCTACTGAATTAATTGCGCCGTCAATAACTTTAAGTGCGGAATATTCTGTTGCGTCGAATGCTCCCTTGAACGCGCTGTACATTGTAACTGAAGTTTGATCTGCATCGAATATCTTGTTGGTGTCGAAAACGTAACCTGTATCATTAATAGTAATTTGTGCGCCTTGGAGGCTTTCACCTTGAATTGTCAGATTTTGTTTGTTGACTGTCAAGACAAGATCGCCGTCGGTATTGTAAGTAGCGTTGACTATTGAGCTTACGCCGCCGCCGATAGAAAGTTTATCGCCGTCTGTGGTGGAGTAGTCAGTGATGAAGTCTTTACCTTCTCCGACTGCATAGACGAATGTATCTGCGCCGTCGCCGCCTGTAAGTGTATCGTTACCTGCGCCGCCGTTCAATATATCATCGCCGGTGCCGCCTGTAATGATATTAGCTTTGGTGTTGCCGGTAACTGTAATATCTTCGTCTGCTTGACTGCCGTCGATTGTTATCATTGTAGAATAATTTTCCGCTTTAAATGTGCCTGTAAAGCCGGATACCAATGAGGCTGAAGTCTTCTTGCTGTTAAACAAGACGTGATCTCCGAATGTTAAATTCTCACCGTTTACATTAATGACTTTGTCAGCTGCGTCCTTAAGAGTGATTGAATCGCCGGTATCAAGAGCTAATACAAGGTCACTACTACTTGCCGCGTTGTTAATTGCTGCACCGATAATGCTGACTTTATCTTGGTTTGCAACATAATCTTCAATGACAATATCGCCGCTTGTTACGCTATCATAAACGAATATATCGTTGCCGTTGCCGCCATACAATGTATCGTCGTCGCCGCCAAACAAGTAATCATTTCCATTGCCGCCAACAAGTGAATCAGCCCCTGTGCCGCCTTTGAGCGTGTCATTCTTCTTAGTGCCGATAATTACCATATCATCGCTACTGCTTGCCTCAATGCTTACTGCGTTGACTGCTGCCGAGGCGTCGATTGATTCTACGCTGGATTCATAACCGGTAAGTACATTGTCTGTGAATGCTGAATCGACTGTCATTGAAGTCATATCTGAATTGTAAGTGAAGTGATCTTTATAAATATAGCTGCCGATTGAAACGCCTTTTCCTGCTACGTCTTTAATTGTCAAAGAGCCTGCGCCGATTGTCAATGTCAAGTCTGTACCGTCAAATGCTACTGCTTTTGGATCTTTACCGGCATTAACGATTGTATCACTTTCTGTGTAACCTACAATTACGTCTTTACCTGCTGAGTAAACTACACTGTCATTGCCGCTGCCAAGTACGATTGTATCATTGCCTGCGCCATTAACGATTGTATCGCCGTTGTTGCCAGCTATGATTGAATCATTGCCCTTGCCGCCGTTGATATATGCATGGCTACCTGTATCAGTTGTGGAATTCTGGATTGTGTCATTACCGGAGCTACCTTGCAATGAAACATCGCCTGTGCTGACGTTGACGAGTTGTCCTTTACCGCCGAGCAAGTAAGTATGACCGCTACCTGCAACGCTTACGCCGTTATCACCTATGACATTTACTGCAATTTTTACTGTTTCGCTGGCACTATCGCTGAATGTAATACCGCTGATCTTGTTATTCTTAGCCTCTACTGTATCTTTCAAGCCGGTAATTGTAATTTCTGCATTGGTTGGGTTAGATTCTTTGACGTATTCAATTACAGTTTCGTTGCTGTCAAGTTGGTAACCTGCAGTTGTGCCTTTGTCGTAGAATCTTG
>CALGGV010000173.1 GCA_937915725.1 uncultured Selenomonadales bacterium | reverse complement strand
TAGCCGTCAATCCAGCCGGAATGAGTAACGACGCCGCCTCGTGCCGCGTGAATTTCCATACCGTAATCACCGCCAATATCAATACCGTTGTGAAATTTGGAGCCGCCAAAAATTGGATGAGTGCGCCAACCAAATTCTGAAGTTACCGGACCAATAATTGGAAAAATCATTTCGCCGCTACCTTCAGAAAGAAATTCTTCAACGCCGCCGGTTTTTTCCCCTTCCCGTTCATTTTGGAAGGCGGCGCGTCTTGCCTCTCTTTGCGCACGTGCGATTCTTTCACGTTCAGCCCGCGCTGCACGTTCAGCCGCCGCTTGTTCTCTTGCTGCTTGTTCTGCCGCCGCTCGATATTTACTTTCTTGAATTAATTTTTCAACCTGTTTTGAGGCTGCCATCATTTCGTCATATTGGCGATCATAAATTTCTTTGTCGTTTTGCATTCTGTCAATCAAGGCTTGTTGATTTGCAACTTTTTCCTGTTTTTTATTTTTGGCTATTTCGGC
The DNA here is from genome assembly GCA_937915725.1 of uncultured Selenomonadales bacterium. Classification (GTDB taxonomy): domain Bacteria; phylum Bacillota; class Negativicutes; order Selenomonadales; family Selenomonadaceae; genus Quinella. Next base: position 704 of record CALGGV010000173.1, on the reverse strand, counting down.
AAGGCGCACTTGTTCGGCTTGAAGTTTTTTATCTTCGTCAAGTTCAACGCCCAACGCCTCAATTTCAGATTTATTTTTTAATGCGGCAGTAACTAATTCTGAATCGTTGACAAGGACGCGCTTTAATAAATCCATTCGTGTTAAAAAATCGCCGAAATCCTGCGCGCCAAACATTACGTCAAGATAAGAAATTTGCCCGTTAATGTAAATATCACGAATACGCTTTTCAAGGCTATGAAGTTTTTTTTCGTAGTCGCGCTCATTTTCCAAAAGTTTTAATTCGTTGCCTTCGATACGGCTTAAAGTTTCGTTAAGGGCGTTTTGTTTTTGTTCGTAGTCAGCAACTGCCGCGGCTGCCTCTTCGTCTAAAACGCGCTTTACTTCTGAAACTGAATTTATTTTGCCCTGCAACCATTCTGAACGTAGTCGCGCAGTTTCCGCCGCGTTTTCGTATTGCGCCTTTTGATTTTCCATTTGTTGAATCGACGCCGCGCCGCTCATAAATCCTGCCGCTGTAATTGCCAGCGTCAAAAATAAAATTTTTTTCACAGTTTGTACCTCTGTTTTAAAGACTAAAGATTAAGGAATAGGGGAATTAGTGAAAAATCCCTAGAGCGTGTTGAAAAAATAATTTTTGACGTGAATAAATTTTAATGCAGATAAGCTCATAAATGCGTCTGAGAGCCACGTAGGCGCGCCTTTCT
>CALGGV010000172.1 GCA_937915725.1 uncultured Selenomonadales bacterium | reverse complement strand
AATGGCAATGTGCGGTGTATTAAAATTTTGAGCGTTCATAATTTGTGCGCTGTCTTTATCTTTGACGAGTACGCCCGTGTTGTTTGTTGTATTGTAAGCATCGCCGTCTCTTTGATAGGTGTACTTAATGAAAAAATGTTTGCTTGCCAAAATATTTTTAAAATCGTCGAGAGTATCAGCCTGCGCGACATTCGGCAAAATAAATATAACCGCTACGATAAAACTAACTAAAAAATTTTTCATTGTCAAAACGCCTCCTCAATATTGCTCAACAAGTTCTTCATTTCCCAATAAATCGTTTAAAGTTCCCGTATTTTGTCGATAAACTTTGCAACCCTTCGGGAAATTAAAAAAGCCGGTCGGAATATCGCCGGTAAATTTATCAATGCTTATATAAGTTTTGCCTACAGAATCATAAGCTGTCATTTGTGAGCCAAGCCCTTCACATTTGACAAATTTTAATTCGCCGTTATCGTTATAATAAAAAGTATACGTTGAACTCAAATTGATATTAGGGTTTTGATTTATGTCATTTCCATTTTCATCAAGAAATTTGAAGTTGTATTTGTCGTAGTTAAAATTTTGCCCAAAAATATTTTCCGTGCCGCTTTCAAGGAATGTTGAAAATTCGTTGCACTCGATTGCATTTCCAATGGCACTTGAAATATTGGGATTATTGGGCAAAAGCGCACTAAAAAACGCCGGTAAATTTAATTCATTGGCAACATTTGCGTTTTCGTACAATATCGCCTTAGCTTTACTTTCAAATTTATAACATTTGCCGTCCTTGTACAAAACGCTCGGCACAAATACAAGTTTGCCTTTTTCAAATACGTTTAACTTGGAATACAAAATTTTCTTGCCTTCAGAATAGGCAATTTGTTTAGCTGTGTTGTATTGTTCTGCATACTTTGCAACATTACGCGCCGCTTTAGATTTTTTATCTTTTAAATCTATCTTTTGGCTGTACTCCAGAAAAATTCCCCGGAATTAATCAGTTGCCGATACTGTTCAGCCGCGGCTTGCTCCGCCGAAACGGAGGGGGCGATAGTCATTATCAATAACGATAATGCCAACACCAAAAATTGTTTAACCATTGATAAAACCTCCTTAAAATTTTAGGATATATTATAGAAGAATTTTCTGATAATTACAACAAAAGCAATCAAGAAAAATTTTAAATTCTCGGCAGTATTAATTAAATCGCCTTCGCGCAGATTTTTTTATTGCTGAAAATTTTAAGCTGTGATATATTTATAAAAATTTTTATATCCCAAAAAAGGTGGAGATTTTATGCCGAAAATAAAAAGTACGTTAAATTTAAAAATTTGGCGAAAATTTACCGAAGATGAACGCCATACCCTTGAAATTCTTTTGCACTGTCACATAAAACCGAATGACGAAGGAATTTACCCGATAAATCATAAAGACGGCAATATACAAAATAACCGCGTCGAAAATCTGGAATGGATAATTTAAAAGAGAAATCTATGGCTCTCTGCACTACTTAAGCATTTAATTAAATTTTACATCAGTCAATTTTAACTTCAAAATTTCCAAAAGTTTGAACAGCGGCTAAAATTTTTTCGTCGCTGACTTCGTTATTTCTGTCCATAAAAATTTCTGTAAAGTTTTTATCTGCGCGGTAAACTGCATTTGTTACGCCGTCAATTTTTTTCAGCACTTCAACAATTTTATTTTGAATTTGAGAATCTGCGCTAACATGCAAAACTTTATAATCAAGGCGTTCAATTTTGAAAATAACCGGACGCGTGCCGTCGTTGCAACAAGCAATCATCATATGTTCATCATTCGTCCAGCCGCGCATAATCGAGCCGCCTTGCAACGCGGTATAAACATATCTGCTAAAACAGTCCCACGCCTCCGAGCAGTGCGCACCTTTACCTTGAGTCCAAAATGTATCTTCATCGCCGTAACGTTCAAAAAGATATTCAGTACCAACTTCATAAAATGGACACGCGCCGGAATTTGGATCTGCCAAATATTTTTCCTGTAAGTCGGGGAAAACTTTTTTACCAATGACGGTCATTTTGCATTTGTATTGCATTTCCATCTCTCCTAAAAATTATTTATATAGCATGAATGTTGCGGCGGAAGTTCGCCTTTTATTTGCTGAATAACTAACAACTGCCAACATAAATTATAAGCGATTAAATCTGTACCGTCAGGCAAAAATTTAAAAGCATATCGGCAATTTTCTATTTGTACTTCGCCGGATTTTAAAAATTCATCAAGCGGAATTTTTGAAGGTTTAAAATTTTTTCGCTTTTTCTTTGATAGGCGGGAAAATTCCGGCTCCATCAAGCAACTTTTATTAATAAAAATAATTCCGTCAAATATATTTTGTGTTTGCGGATTATCTAAATCATAGCTGTAATATTCGTAAATAACGCTGTCATTATCTTCAATAAATTTTCGTGCCGCGCCGCCAATTCCTAAACTCATAAAACGTCCCTAAAGTTTTTATTGCAAAAAAAATATTTGTTGTGTTATAATTCGCCCAGTGCCGGAAACGGTAGGCGGTTGCATCACTCTCCGAAAGGAGGTGACAGCTATGCGTCTTGTTAAGTTTATCGTCCGCGTGATTATTATCGCCGGTGTTATTCTTTTAGTCCTTAGCAAAACAGCCGCCTAAGCTCGGGAAAGCTCTAGCGGCTGAATTTCAAACCCTATAAAATACAATCTATCCAGAGCAACCGCTTATCGGGTGCTGTGCTTCGTTAATTCGGAGCATTTTTTATTTTGTGACAAAATTTTAGCAAGTCGAATTGAATCTGTCAAATATTTTTTACAATCTGCGCGACGGATTCAACATGCGAGCTGAAAGGAAATTATCGCCGGTGTTATTCTTTTAGTCCTTAGCAAAACAGCCGCCTAAGCTCCGCTAAAGCTTAAACGGCTATTTGACAACCTTTAAGTTACAGTTTATTTCGAGCAACCGCTTATCGGGTGCTGTGTTTCGTTCATTCGGAACATTTTTTATTTTGTAACAAAATTTTATCAAGTCAAATTGAATCTGTCAAATATTTTTTACAATCTGCGCGACGGATTCAACATGGGAACTGAAAGGAAACATATCCACCGGCTGAATTTTTTTTGCAGTGTAACCTAAATCTGCCAAAATTGCTAAATCTCGCGCCAAAGTTGCAGGGTTGCACGACACATAAACTATTCGCGCAGGATTCATAGCGGCGAAAGTTTCCAAAACTTTTTTATCGCAACCGGCGCGCGGCGGGTCTACAACAACTACATCAGCATAAATTTCAAGGCGCGGCAAAACTTTTACAACGTCCTCTACAATAAATTCTGCATTGCGAATTTTATTTTCACGAGCATTTTTTTTGGCGTCGTCAATCGCCTCACGCACAATTTCAATTCCAAAAACTCTGTAAGCATTTTTCGCCATAAAAAGTCCAATAGTTCCCGTGCCGCAATAAGCGTCAATCAAAATTTCTTTGCCGGTAAGTTCAGCAAAAATTTTCGCAGTTTTATACAAAATTTCAGCCTGCGCCGTGTTGACTTGAAAAAATGAGCGCGCCGAAATGTTAAATTCCAAATTTCCGATTTTATCTTTGATTGTCGGCTTGCCGAACAAAATTTTAGTTTCACGCCCCAAAATTACGTTGTTATGAAAAGTTTGAATGTTTTGCTGGACGCTTGCAACTTCAGGAATTTCTGAGCGAATAGCCTTAACAATTCCTTTTTCATTTGGAAGATTTTTAGTCGCCGTAACAAGTACAATCATCAATTCGCCGTTAAAACCTACGCGGCTCATAACGTGGCGCAAAATTCCCTTGTGCGTGTCTTCATCATAGGGAGAAACTTTGTAGCGTTGCAGAATTTTTTTTACAACGGTTAAAACTTTGTCGGCGGATTCTTTTTGAATCATACAAGAATCAGTATCAATAATTTTATGACTGCCGCGCGCGTAACAACCAATCGCTAAATTTTTTCCGACGGGAAATTGCATTTTGTTTCGATAGCGCAGGGGATTTTTCATGCCAAGTGTATCAAAAATTTCTAAGCCGTGAATTTTGCCGATTCTTTCCACCGCGTCAACAACTTGCTGGCGTTTCCATTTCAACTGCGCGGCGTAACTCAAATGTTGGAGTTGACAACCGCCGCAATTTTCGTAAATTGGACAAAATGCCTTGACGCGCTCGGAACTTTCACGCAGGATTTTTACCAACTTTCCGACGGCGTAATTTTTTTTGACTTCGACAATTTCAGCCAAAATTTTTTCAGTTGGAAGTGCGCCCTCCACAAAAATTGTAAAATCTTCAAATTTGCCGACGCCTTCGCCGCTTGTTCCCAAACCGTTAATTTCTATTTCGTAGCTTTTATTTTTTTCAACCATTTAAAAATCTCCCTTTGGTTGATTTTAGGCAAAAGTGAAAAGGCAAGAGGCAAATTTTTTTCTACTGCCCAATGCCTTTTGCCTACTGCCTGAAACAGATTAACTGTTTCTCAAAGTTGCAAGGTCTTCATTCAGTTGCGCCTTCAATTCGTCAACGCTTGCAAAAATTTTTTCGTCACGAATTTTTTTTATAAAACTTACAGCAATTTCTTCGCCGTAAATATCGCCGCTGAAATTATCAATAAAAACTTCAAGCCGCCGTTTTGCAACTTTGAAAGTTGGATTGTCGCCGATATTTGCAATTCC
>CALGGV010000171.1 GCA_937915725.1 uncultured Selenomonadales bacterium | reverse complement strand
AAACAATCCGGCGGACACGGACAATACGGCGATGTTTGGCTTAAAATTGGTCCAAATAAAGACGGCGATTTAAGCGTAAAAGACGGCAACGTTTGGAGTGAAAGTATTTTTGGCGGCAGTGTACCGCGCAATTTCTTCCCCGCCGTCGAAAAAGGCACATTTGAAACCCTTGCTGAAGGTATTATCGCCGGTTATCCTGTCGTAAAAGTCAGCGTCAATCTTTATGACGGCTCCTATCATCCGGTTGATTCTTCAGAGGCTGCCTTCAAAATGGCTACTGCTATTGCAATTAAAAAAGGTGTCCTTGCCGCCGAGCCAATTCTTTTGGAACCTATCGACGAAATTACAGTTTTAGTTCCAACTGAATATATGGGCGATATTATCGGCAAACTCAATTCAAAACGCGGTAAAGTTTTGGGTATGGATCCTAAAGGTAAAGGACAAACTGAAATTAAGGCTTTAATTCCTGCGTCTGAACTTTACAAATATGCTACAGATTTACGCAGTCAAACTCAAGGGCGCGGCTCCTACAGTTTGAAATTTTCACACTACGACCCAATGCCGGAAAATCTTGCTAAGAAAATTATCGAAGAACATAAAAAAGCTGCTGAAGATAAATAAGGAATAGGGATTTAAGGATAAAAAAATTAAAAGCCGCCGTGCAAGCTGTGCGACGGTTTTTTTTATTAACTTGCAAAATTCTAATTGGTATGATATATTTTGCAAATGAAAAAAGCCCCGTTTTGCGGGCGGAGCTTTGAGAAATTGTTTTTTTGAATTGAACCTATTTTAGGGCGATTGAAATTACAAAACCTACAACCAAAATAGCCATTGCGCCAATTCCAATTATCGCAGTGGTCGTTAAATTGCGGACGTGTTTTTCCATTCCGTCGATTTTATCGTTTACTTTTTCGATACTTGAGCGAATTTCTCTCATATCCGTTTCTTGTTTTTGGCGGAGTTCGGAAATTTCGGCGGCGCGTTGATTATCACGGTCGCGCATTTCTTTTCTAAAATCACGCATTTCGTCTTTAAAATCGTGCATTTCTTGTACGAATACTTCAAATTTTGTTTCAAGATGATTAACGCGATTTTCTAAATTGTTTTCAGTCATTTTAAAAACCCCCTTTGCTTAATTATAGCACGGGGGATTTTTTTTATCAATTTTACATATTTAAAACTTCAGTGTTGCAAAATAATCTTCCAAAGTTTCTGCGCGACGAATTAATTCAATTTCGCCACTTTCACGCAAGAGTAATTCAGCACTTCGCAATTTTCCATTATAATTAAATCCCATTGCGTGTCCGTGCGCACCTGTATCGTGAATTATCAAAATATCGCCAATGTCAATTTTCGGCAGCTTGCGATTAATAGCAAATTTATCATTATTTTCACAAAGGGAGCCGGTAACGTCGTAAATTTTATCGCAGTCTAAATTTTCTTTGCCCAAAATTGTAATATGATGATACGCGCCGTAAAGTGCAGGGCGCATCAAATTTGCCATACAAGAATCTAAGCCGATATAATTTTTGTAAGTGTTTTTTTCGTGAATGACGGTTGAAACAAGCCAGCCCGCGTCGCCGGTAATTGCACGCCCGCTTTCAGTTGCAATACGAATTTTTTCAAGCCCGTTTGGTACAAGAATTTTTTTGTAAAGTTCAAAAATCCCCGCGCCAATAGCCTTGTAATCAACGGGTTTTTCTTCCGGGCGATAGGGAATACCGAACCCGCCGCCCAAATTTACAAATTCCAAATTAATTCCAAGCTGATTTTTAATTTCTGCGGCAAGTTCAAACATAATTTGCGCCGTGTACAAAAAAGTTTCAGTTTCACGTTCATTTGAGGCAATCATTGTATGAAGTCCAAAACATTTAACGCCTTTGTTTTTAGAAATTTTATAGGCGTCAAAAATTTGTTGGCGCGTCAAGCCGTATTTTGCCTCAGCAGGTCTGCCGATAATATCGTTGCCGCTGTTCATAATATCTGCGGGATTGTAACGAAACGATAAAATTTTTGGCAAGCCGGCGTTTTTTTCCAAATATTCAATATGCGTTATATCGTCAAGATTAATAATTGCGCCGAGTGAAATTGCCTTTTGAAATTCTTCAGCGGGCGTATCATTGGAAGTCAACATAATTTTTTCTCCGGTAACATTTGCCATTTCGCTAATCATTAATTCGGCAAGTGAACTGCAATCTGTACCCGCGCCGTCGTCTGCCAAAATTTTTACAATGTGCGGATTAGGTAAAGCCTTGACTGCGAAATATTCCCTAAATTCCGGTGCCCATGAAAAAGTTTCACGCAAGCGGCGGAAATTTTCACGAATTTTTTTTTCGTCGTACAAATGAAAGGGCGTAGGATATTTTTTTATAACTTCGCGCAGAGTTTTTTCATCAAGAGGAAAATTTTTCATTAATCATATCACCTTACAAAATTTTTATAACATAAATATTATATCTGAAAAATAGGAATTAGGGAATAGGGATTAAGGACTAAAGACTAAGGATTAAGGACTAAGGATTAAGGATTAAGGACTAAGGATTAAGGACTAAGGACTAAGGATTAAATTGTGCGAAGATTAAACTTTTACGGCGTTGGTATTTTCTGCCACAAATTCCGGAAATTTTTCAACAAAAACTCTAAGCACGTGCATAACTTCCGGCGATAATTTCTTACTATTTTTTTCAAATTCTTTGGTAAGTTGGAGCATATGTTTTTCATCGATAACAAAGCCGCGTTGCCAATCTTCAAGCATTCGCTGTACAAAAGTTGCAATTAAATTTTCGTCGGCTGCCGGTAAATTCACACCTTCAGCTTTAAAGGCGTCATAAATTGCCCGCGCCGTCCACATTGCTAATTCTGCTATTTCTTGACTGTTCATTTTTTCATTCTCCTTTCAAACTTATTTTACCACAAATAAAAAATTTTCCCTACTACCTCTTGCCTCCTGCCTCCTGCCTAATGCCTTTTGCCTCCTGCCTCCTGCCTCCTGCCTCTTGCCTCCTGCCTTTTGCCTAAATTGTAGACTTTTTCGGCGTCAAATGTTATAATTGCCGCGTTTGCAAAAATAAAATGAGGTGAGAGTTTGGAAGACTTTGAATATATGCACGGCAATATAGTGCCGGTAAATCTTGAACACGAAATGAAATTTTCATATATCGATTACGCAATGTCGGTAATAGTTTCACGCGCAATTCCTGACGTTAGGGACGGCTTAAAACCTGTACACCGGCGTATTTTGTACGCAATGCAAGAGGCGGGAATGACTTCAACTAAGCCTTACAAAAAATCCGCACGTATCGTCGGTGAAGTTTTGGGTAAATACCACCCGCACGGCGATACTTCAGTTTATGATGCTATTGTAAGAATGGCGCAAGATTTTTCAATGCGTTACCAACTTGCAGACGGGCACGGGAATTTTGGCTCAGTTGACGGCGACCCCGCCGCCGCTATGCGTTATACTGAAGTTCGTATGTCAAAAATTTCTGAACTGATGTTGCAGGATATTGACAAAGAAACTGTTGACTTTGTACCGAATTATGATGAATCTTTGCAGGAGCCTTCAATTTTACCGGCAAAATTTCCGCAACTTTTAGTTAATGGAACTTCAGGAATTGCAGTTGGAATGGCTACAAATATTCCACCACACAATTTAGGCGAAGTTATCGACGCAACCTTGATGATGATCGATAATCCGGACGCAGAATTTGAAGAATTAATGGAAGTCATAAAAGGTCCGGATTTTCCAACTGCCGGCTTAATTATGGGCGAAAATGGAATTTACGCCGCCTATACAAGCGGGCGCGGCTCTATTTTAATGCGCGCAAGAACTGAAACTGAAACGCGCCCCAACGGCAAGCCCAGAATTATTGTTACAGAATTACCCTATCAAGTCAACAAGGCGCGGCTGATTGAAAAAATCGCTGATTTAGTGCGTGAAAAAACTATCGAAGGGATAACAGATCTGCGCGATGAATCAGACCGCGACGGCATGCGAATTGTTATTGATTTACGCCGCGATATTAATCCACAAATTGTTTTAAATCTGCTTTTCAAACATACACAGATGCAAGAAACTTTTGGCGTTATACTTTTGGCACTTGTTGACGGATCCCCGCAAGTTTTAAATTTGAAACAAATTCTGAAATGCTACATTAAACACCAAAAAGAAATTATCACGCGCCGCACTCGTTACGATTTAGAAAAGGCGAAAAGCCGCGCTCATATTTTGGAAGGTTTAACAAAGGCGATTGAAAATCTTGACGCCGTCATTTCTACAATTCGTCAAAGTCCTAATGTTAATGACGCAAAAACAGATTTAGTAAAAAATTTTGAGTTTACCGAAATTCAAGCGCAGGCAATTTTAGATTTACGCCTTCAAAAATTAACCGGGCTTGAACGTCAAAAAATCGACAACGAATACAAAGAAATTCTTTTGCAAATTGAAAAACTTACAGAAATTCTCGGCGACGAAAATAAAATTTTGGAAATTATTAAAACCGAATTAACCGCCGTAAAAGAAAAATACGGCGATAAACGCCGCACTGAAATTATTTCCGACAGACCAACAAAAAAATTTTCAAAAGAAGATTTAATCCACGATGAAAATATTGTTGTAACTTTGACGCGCGGCGGATACGTAAAAAGAATCGGCTTGAATACTTACAAAAATCAAAGACGCGGCGGAGTTGGAATTACCGGAATGAGTACAAAGGCTGAAGACGTTGTCGAACATATTTTAGTTACAACTAATCATCAAACTATTTTGTTTTTCACAAATACCGGTAAAGTTTTTCCGCTTAAAGCTTACAATGTTGTTGAATCAAGCCGAACGGCTAAAGGCGTTCATATCAGCAGCTTAGTCCCGCTTGAAGATAATGAACGAATTACCGCGTTAATTAAAGTCCGTGACTACGACCCCACGCGCTATCTTTTTATGGCAACCAAAAAAGGTATCGTCAAAAAAACTCAGTTATCAGAATTTAATTCAATGACAAAACGCGGCGTCATTGCGATTAAACTTTCAAGGGACGATGAATTAATTGGCGTCAAATTTACAGAAGGCGAACGCTATATAGTTTTGGGCACGGCAGAGGGAAAGACGATTGTTTTTGCTGAAGAGGAAGTGCGCGCCCTTTCAAGAAATACCAGAGGAATTATTGGAATCAGACTCAAAAAGGGCGATTATGTTGTTGGAATGGACAAATTAAAAAAAGATTCTGCTCTTTTAACTGTTACTGAAAACGGATTCGGCAAACGTACACCTACTGAAGATTATCGCCCGCAAAGTCGCGGCGGACACGGAATTAACAATATGAAAGTTACAGAAAAAACCGGAAAAATCGTAGGTATAAAAGTTGTTCAGCCGAATCAAGAAATTTTGCTGATTTCAAATGAAGGGCTTGTCATTCGCACGGATATTTCTGATATTTCGATTAGGAGCCGAATGTCACAGGGCGTTATTTTAATGAAAACTAAGGACAATGATAAAATTGCCGCGTTTGCAACCGTAAGTTCAAAGGCTGAAGATTTAAAGGCTGAAGATGAAACTTTAGAAAATCAAAATTAATTTTTTCCACAAAAAAAGGTTGCACATTCGGCAACCGTAAATTTTTTAATTATCTACAACAGCATATTCGATTGAAGGACGACCGCCGGTAGAATAATTTATTCTGCTGACGGCTTTTTTTTCTTCAATCAGATAATTCATATAGCGGCGAATTGTCATTTTTGAAAAATTAGTTTCTTCGGAAATTTTTTCACTTGTTAAAAATTGCCCGTGATTTTTTTCAGCCATAAGGCATTCCCAAATTTTATCAAGCGTTTGTTGTTGGAGTCCTTTTTTTAAAACGCAAAAAGAATCGGAGGAAGTCTCCAAAATTTTATCAATGTCATGTTGAGTGTAAGTACCTTTGAGTTGCAGTGAACGGCGCAACAAAAATTTTTGCACGGCGTCATGAAATCTGCTGTAAGTGAACGGCTTTATTAAATAATCGATAATCCCCAAATGAAACGCCTCGTCAATATGCTCCGCGTCATTTGCTGCCGAAATTATTATTGCGTCAGTCATATTACCTTGTTGGCGCAATTCTTTCAAAAGTTCCAAGCCGGTATAGCCCGACATGTAAATATCAAGCAAAAGTAAATCTATTGAATTTTTTGAGAGGAAGTCCAACGCCTCCCGCCCGTTATAAAATGTTGCCACTATATTTAATTCCGGCGTTTTTAGTGCAAATTCCCTGTTAATCGCAGCAACCATTATATCATCTTCAACTATTACAAGTTTCATAGAAATTTCTCCTTTCAGTCGAAATTTAGGCAAAAGGCAAAAGGCAAGAGGCAATAGATTTTTGTAATCCCTTTTGCCTACTGCCTCTTTACTACTGCCTTAATTAAATCCCAATCCAATTTTGCAACGGCGTCTTTAATTTTTTTGTAGCGTTCCAATTCAGCCGCCGGTAACTGATAATCTTCCAAAGACTGCAAAACAAATTCTATCGTGTCAATATCAAAACTAGCCGCCGCCTCTTTCATTGTTTCGTAAGCCTCCGCCAAAGAATCTTCTTCAATCGGCGGCTTATCGGAATTATTTTCTTCAGTTTCAACTTCAATCAGCGGTGAAAGTTTTTCTGCGTAACTGCGGTAAAGTTTTAAAAGCGGCGCGGTATCTTGTTGAATTTCGTTAATGTAGCCGCTGTTGCCCGCGTCTTCCAAACGCCGCGCTTTTTCTGAAAGTTCATTCGCGCCAATGACTCGCGCAGAACTTTTTAGCGCGTGTACTTTCGTTGTATAATTTTTCCAGTCGCCCGCATTGTAAAATTTTTCTATTTCGTCAGAATTGCTTAAAATCGAATTTGCGAAGACTTTCAGGGCGTCTATATATGAATCTATATCCCCGCAATGTTCGACGCCTTCTCGTGCGTTTAAAGTGCCAATTTGAGCCAGCCAATCCGGCAGCTCCAATTTTTCCTCAACTGCAGAATCTTCACTTGCACTTTGAATTTTTTCCGGCGGTAAATATTTCATAATCAATTCTTCAAGTTTAACGCTGTTAATCGGCTTAGTCAAATAATCTTGAAAACCGGCGGCGATATATTTTTCACGTGCGCCGGAAATTGCGTTAGCTGTCAAAGAAATTACCGGCGTATCTGCATTGGGATTAACCGGCAATTTTTTCATTTCCTGCAATGTTTCAATACCGTCCATTTCCGGCATCCTGTGATCAAGAAAAATTATATCATACAAATTTTTTTCGACGAGTTCCAAACATTTAAAGCCACTTTCTGCCGTGTCAATTTGAATTTTCGTTTGTTTCAAAAGTCCCTTTACAACGGTTAAATTCATTGGCGTATCATCGACAACCAAAATTTTTGCATTGGGCGCGGTAAATTTTTCGTGATATTCTTTGTGTTGTTTAAGTGAATTTCTGAAAGTTTCGGCGAAATTTCCTATTGGCGCGGCGTTGATAATTTTCTGGTCAATGTCAAAATAAAAATTGGAGCCTTCGCCGTAAACGCTGTCAACTTTTAAATCGCTGCCCATCATTATCAAAAGGCGTTGCGTGATATTCATTCCTAAGCCGGTACCTTCGATTGTGCGGTTGCGTTTTTCTTCGATTCTTTCAAACGCGCTGAAAAGTTTTTTAATATCTTCCGGCTTAATTCCAATTCCTGTATCCTTGACACTGAAACGAATTGTGATATTTTCGGCGGATTTTTGAAGAATTTCGACTTTCAAAGTTACGGAGCCGCGCTCGGTATATTTTACGGCGTTTGTTAAAATATTTGTAACAACTTGCTTAATTCGTATTTCGTCGCCAAAAAGAATTGTCGGAAGGTTTTCATCGGCGTTGACGATTAATTCAAGCCCTTTATTTTCGGCGCGTTTTTGAATCATATTAACTAAGTCATTTAGCAGGGAGCTTAATTCGTATTCGACGGGGATAATTTCCATTTTGCCCGCCTCAATCTTTGAAAAGTCAAGAATATCATTGACAATCCCCAAAAGATTATTGCCAGCGTTTTTGATATTTTCGGCGTATTCCAAAATTGTTTCGTCTTTAGCCTCGCGCAGGATCATTTCATTCATACCGAGTACCGCGTTAATTGGAGTGCGTATTTCGTGGCTCATATTGGAGAGAAATTCGCTTTTAGTTTTGCTTGCTTGAATTGCGGATTCTTTGGCAATTTTTAATTCTTTGTTTTCGGCGGATTTAACGGCGGCGCGGGCGTAAGTTATCAGAATCAAACAAATTGCAACGGTCGCGCAGATAAAGCCAATGTGAAAAAATTCTATACCGGCTGAAACTGCGTCGCGTTTGACAATTCCAAATAACGCCAATTCGCCATTGCCGAGTACTGCGCCGAAACGCACAAAAGTTATCCCGTTGTATTCGTACTGTGAAACTGCCCTTTTGTGATGAAGGAGCTGTACTCCAACTTGTTCGTAATAAGATTCAGCAAATCCCGGAGCTTTATACAATTCGTCGTAAAGTGCGTCATTTACAGATTTTGTAATTTCAATCCATTCTTTTTGGGGATTAGCTAAAGTTATTCGCCCTTCGCCGTCGTAACTTACAACGCTGAAAAGTTCAACCAAATTTTCTTTGCTGTAATGTTGATAAAAGGCGCAAGTTTCGCCGTCAATTACAACGGGGACTGCGAAAGTCATACCCTTTGCGCCGTGATACGAAAGTACATCTTCGCCGTAAAAAACATCTTGAATATCGTTAAATTCTTCCGGCGATAAAACAAAATAATTTTCACCGATTGGCGAAGAATCAGCGCGGATAATCCCGCTTTTAAAAGTTTTTTCTTCAAATGCGCTAAAAAAAGTTGCCGTATTTTCGGGATTTAAATCGCCGTGTTCAATCGCCCCTGTAACAATGTGCATATCTCTGAAAGTATTTTTGATTGTGTTTTCAATGGTATAAGAAACCGTGCCTATATGACGTGAAACGCTGTCTTCAAGGGCGTCATTCAGGCGGGTTTTAATCATACAATGTGTAAAGTAGCCGATTGAACAAAGTACCGTTGCAACGACAAGAAATTCAGCTACAACGTGCTTATTAATATTTTGCATTAATAGTAACCGCCTTCATTCAAAAAGTTGCAATATTCTTGTACTGCCTCATTAATATTTGTAAAGCCGCCGTCGTAGCCCGCGTTCAAAAGTTTTTTTGTGTCGGCTTGTGTGAAAGATTGATATTTGCCCTGCAAAGTTTCAGGAAAATCAATGTATTCAATTTCGCCTTTGCCGAGTGCGGAAATTACAGCCTGCGCGACGGTGTTAAAAGTGGTGGCGTTGCCGGTTCCGCAGTTGTAAACGCCGTTTGCAATTTCATTTTCAAAACACCAAAGATTAACTTTCGCCACGTCCTTAACGTAAATAAAATCCCTGCGTTGTTCGCCGTCCGCGTAGCCGTCCGTACCTTTGAAAAGTTTTATAACGCCGGATTTTTTAATTTGGTTGTACATTTGAAAGGCGATTGACGCCATGCGCCCCTTGTGAAATTCCTGCGGTCCAAAAACATTAAAATAACGCAAGCCTACAACTTTACTTTCAACTTCGCGCAGATTTTGTCTAACATACCTGTCGAAAAGCAATTTTGAAAAAGCGTAAGGGTTAAGCGCGTTTTCGCAAGTTTCAATTTCACGAAAACCATTTTCGCCGCCGCCGTAAGTTGACGCGCTGGAGGCGTAAATAAATTCAATTTCGTTATCCGCGCAGTAATGAAAAAGTTCCTTAGAATATTCGTAATTCATTTTAATCATATAATTAACGTCATATTCCATTGTGTCGGAGCACGCGCCGTCGTGGAAAATAACTTCAATATCGTTTGCGTCAATTTCATCTTCAACAACGAATCTTAAAAAATCTTCACGTTGAACATAATCAAGAAATTTCAAGCCGATTAAATTTTTGTACTTTTCAGTTTTGCCGAGATTATCGACAATCAAAATATCTTTGCGCCCGCGTTCATTCAACGCCTTAACAATATTACTACCGATAAAACCTGCGCCGCCTGTAACTATAATCATTTTTTGCACCTTCCCAAATTTTAATTTTGTCCTACTAATTTTCTAACGCCCATAATAATTTTTCAAGAATTGATAAATGACAATGCAGAAAATTTCCAGTGATATTTTCGCGCTTGCTTGTTTTTCCATTTTATAAATTGCGGGTCGTTCATTCTCTTGGCAAAAACATCTGTTATTATTTCGCTATTTTTTGTTGTCGCTACGAATATAAAATAAACAAATTGATCTACTGTCTCTCCTTGCTTTTTCGTCAATTTTTTCCCGTCTACAGTACGTTTGTCCAGCCATTCTTCTATCTTTTCAAAATTTGGAGCTACGCACATTTGCATTTCGCCATCTATTTTTTGCGGCTCGTTCCTGATTATTCCCAAATCTTCAAGTTCGTAAACTTTACTCATTCCGCGTGATACCGCCTGTTTTTCTTCCTTTTGGTTCGGAAATTTCAACATTTCTTTACTTCCTTTCAGCGAAAAACTTATTTTTCAATCCAACGCCTGTAACAATTCTGCGCGGCTAACTGCATAAGTACCAACTTTCGTAACAACAACACCCGCCGCAACATTCGCCAAATAAGCCGCCGCCGCCGCGTCAAGTTTACCAGCCATTCCCAATGTAAAAACCGAAATGACAGTATCGCCCGCGCCTGAAACGTCAAATACTTCCTGAGTTTTCGCCGGTATGTGAGAAATTTTTTCGCCGTCAATAACGCTTAAACCTTTCGCCGAGCGCGTAACTATCAAGCCGCTTAAATTAAATTTTTCTATAACTTGACGCGCCGCCTTTTCAATTTCTAAATCGTTATTGGAAATTTTTTTTGGCAGAATGTCATTTAATTCTTTCAAATTCGGCGTGATAAAATTTGCGCCGCTGTACTTTTCCCAATTATCGCCTTTTGGGTCAACTGTTACGATTTTGTTTTGTTCACGGCACTTTTGAATAACAGTTTGGCAAATTTTTTCGCTACAAATTCCCTTGCCGTAATCTGAAATAATAACCGCGTCAACATTTTTAATTTGCGCAGAAATATTCAGTAAAAGTTTTTCGGCGTCTTCGTCTGAAATTTTTGCTGTATCTTCAAAATCAAGGCGCAACATTTGTTGATGCCCGCTTATAACTCTAATTTTTGTGGTTGTAGGTTTTTCTGTGCGCATTACTCCTAAAATATCCACGCCGCGTGAAATTAATTTATCAACTAAATTATCGCCGTGATTTTCCGTGCCAATTTGTGCGATTAGTGAAGTGTGGCAGCCGAGCAAAGATAAATTGTGCGAAACATTAGCCGCGCCGCCCAAAGTTTCCTTAATTTTTGTGACGCGGTTAATTGGAACGGGAGCCTCCGGCGAAATTCTTGTTACTTCACCAAAATAATATTTGTCCAACATTGCATCGCCTACAACCAAAACGCGGCACTTGTCAATTTCATTTTCTATAAAATTTTTTAAAATTTCGTGATTCAAGTTTCATCCTCCTCAAGTTCAATAACTTTACATTGATAATTTCCGTAAATGCGCGGAATTTCTTGTGCCGGTTGCCCGTACTTTGATAAAATTTCGGCAACATATCTCATTACAATTTCAACGGGAATTTTTTTCATGCATTCAAGATTTTTCCTGCCGCTTTTTGGACAAATATGCTTGCCGCAAGGGTGGCACGATACCGGCGTTTTTATCAAAATATCTTTGCCGTCATAAGGATAAAATCCCGGTACCGGCGACGCGCCAAACATTGTTACAATCGGGATATTTCTTGCAACGCCAATATGCATTGGTCCTGAATCCGTCGTCAACATTAAAACGCAATTATCCAAAAATCCTGCAACTTCCGCCAAAGTAAGTGTACCTGTAAAAATTTTCAACAATGGGCTTTCTTGTTGCTCCATTTTATCAACACATTCAGCAACTATTTTTTTATCCATATTGCCGCCCAAAAAAGCCACGCCATAACCGCGTTCAATCAAAATATCTGCACATCTTGCAAAATATCTGTCAAGCCAGCGTTTTGTCAGCCAACTTGCTCCAATGTTAAACGCTACAACTTTGGTATCAATTTCAAAATTTTGGCGAAAAATTTTATCGGCATTGCTTTTTGAATTTGAATCAATCCACATTTCTAAGCCGCCGTCATCAAAATTTGTAATTCCCAATGCTTTACTCAAAACGTCGAAATGTGATTGTATTTGATGTTCGACTGCCTTTAAATTCGGACAAACTTTAGTAAACATAACAGAAAATCCGGGCTTAGCATAGCCGACAATTTTTTTTGCGCCACTAAAAGCGGCAAGCGCGGACGCCCGCTCATTTCTGTGCAAATTTATTACTAAATCAAATCTTTTTGTACGGAGTTTTTTTATAAATTTTACAAAATTTTGAACTGTATCATCTGCGCCTTTTTTGTCGATTAATAGGCATTCGTCAATATTTTGGTTATATTGAACAAGATCTGCAAGTTTTTTATCGGCAAGCAACGCAATATAAGATGCAGGAAAATTTGTTCTCAAAGTGCGTAAAATTGGCGTCACTAAAAGCAAATCGCCTATATGCATCAAATTTATCACTAAAATTTTTTTATACATAATCTGCTCTCCAAAATATTTTTTTATAGTTTAGTAGTTAATTCAATTCGACAAAAAAAAATCCTGTCAATTTCGACAGGATTAAATTTTTATGTTTTTTACAAATTAACTCCTAATTTCAGAATGAAAAGCAAAGGCGTTGTGATTGTGTATCGACTCAAAATTTTCACATTCAACTTCAAATGCAGAAATATTTTCTAATTGCCGCAATGAAATTACAACGTCGCGCAGAATATCTTCAACAAATTTTGCGTTCTGATAAGCCGCCTCTGTTACAAATTTTTCATCTTCACGTTTTAAAAGCGGAAAAATTTTGCTGGAGCCTTGATTTTCAATCAGATTTACAATTTTTTCAACGTCTAAATTTTCAATGTCATTAAAATCAATTTTGACGCGGCAAATTGAGCGTTGATTGTGCGCGCCAAAATTTGAAATTTCTTTACTGCAAGGACAAAGTGAAGTAAAAGGTACAGCCAAATTTAAAGTAAAATTTTTGTTTGAATCAGCTGAAATTTCGCAGTCAATATCAAGCAGAGAAATTTTTTCAGAAATTGGCGCGGCGCGTTTCACGAAAAATTTGAACGCCATTTTTATTGCCGCAAAATCAGTTTCAAGTTTTTCTGTGGCGTCGAGTAAAATTTTTTCAATGTCAGAAAATTTTAGCGGCGTTGCTGAAAAATCCGTCAAAATTTCAACTAAGCGGCTCATATGTGTACCACGAATTTTTTCACTAAGCGAAACTGTAAAACGAATTTTCGCCAAAACTTGCTGAAATTCTTTGCCGATTAAAAATGAAAAGGGCAAATGTACAGCCGTTACGCCTGTTTGTTGAATTTTTATTCCGCGTGAATCTTTTTGATTTTGTACGTCAATCATTTTTGCCCTCTCAATTAACATCGACACTAACAACGCCGCCAATTTTTATTTTGTTTGTTAAATTTTTAAAACGAATTTTCGCCAAAACTTGTTGAAATTTTTCGCCGATTAAAAATGAAAAGGGCAAATGTACAGCCGTTACGCCTGTTTGTTGAATT
>CALGGV010000170.1 GCA_937915725.1 uncultured Selenomonadales bacterium | reverse complement strand
AATTTTATAAGCCTTTGATAAATTTTCAGCTCTAATTACAATTTCGCTCATAAAATCCACCTCATAAAACGTCGGCAAAGTGCGGGCGTAATTTCTTAAAGCATATTGCTCCAACAAACATTACCGCTAAAGTAAAAATCCAATATTGCAAAGTTAAATCTAAATGTTCCCAAAACCACTCGTGATAAATGAAACTTTGCCTGTAGCCTTCAACGAAATAATACGCCGGATTTAATTTTAAAATTGGTATGTATTCTGCAGGAACTATTTTTAAACTCCAAAAAATTGGCGTTGCCCAAAATCCAAATTGCATTATCATTGCCACAAATTGCCCGACGTCGCGCAGAAATACAGTTAGCGAACTCGTCAACCAGGATATTCCCAACGCCAAACACATCATCGCAAAAAAATAGTACACTATTTGCAAATTGTAAATCGACACCGAATAGCCGTAAACTGCAAACATTAAAAAAAGTACCGCTACAAAAAATATGTGCACAATTAATGCTGACACAATTTTTACTATTGGCAACAGTTCAACGCGAAAAACTATTTTTTTTACAAGAAACGCACTTTCCAAAATTGAATTTGCCGCACTTTGTACTGATTCACTGAAGAAAAACCACGGGAACATTCCACAAACCAGCCACAGTATGAACGGGAAATTGTCAACAGGCATTGATTTAAATCCAACTTGAAAAACAAACCAAAAAATTATTACCGTTATTGCCGGCTGAATGAACGCCCATAAAATTCCTAAATAGGAGCCCAAATATCGCTGTCGAAAATCCCGCTTAGTCATTTGCCACAATAAATTTCTGTTATGAATTATGGCGGCTACCAACGCTATTAAAGCGTTAAAATGTCTCAACCACAAAACCTCCAAAGCCGCCGCTGACTTGCGCACTCTTTCTCTTATAGACTCTGCCGGGAACGCCAACAACAAAACTGTTATCTGCAACGTCTTCAGTTGTAACACTGCCCAGCGAAAGAATAACGCGGTTGCCGATTTTGACTTTTGGACCGGTTGCAGTTTGCATGGCAAAAAAGCATTCTTCGCCCGTTTGAGTTGCGCCGCCCAGTACACAGAATGAACAAACTTCAGTAAATTTTCCTAAAATTGTGTCGTGTCCAACAATAGCATGTAAATTCATCAAGCAAAAATCGCCGATCTTAGAATTTGCGCCAATGTGTGAAAAAGGAAAAACAATAACTCCGCGTCCAATTTGCGCCGTCTTGTCAACCTTTGCCAAATTTGAAATCAGCGTTAAAAATTCGCCGCCGCGTTCCAAAATACTTTCGGCAATTTTCCTGCGCCCCGCAACGTCACCAATAGCCAAAATAAATCTGTCATTCGGCTGAACTTGATAATCTTTGATAGTTCCCAAAAGTGGCGGATAACCTTCAAAGCCGTCCAGAATATCCAAAACATCAGACAGAAAACCTTTAACGCGGTAATTTGGATTATCCTTGAAAGTGTCTTGAATAACTTCGTAAGTTTCGCGCCCCATACCGCCTGCGCCCAAAATTACTATATCGTACATTTTTTCAACTCCAAAAATTCTTATGCATT
>CALGGV010000169.1 GCA_937915725.1 uncultured Selenomonadales bacterium | reverse complement strand
TAAATCTGCGCCGCCGAACTCTGCGCGAGCCGGAAATTCATTCCACAGCCAAACTTTATCAATCTTGCCGAGATATTGCGGGTACGTCAACAAAAAATTTTTCATAAGGCGTTCAAATTTTGCGCCTTTTTCTCTTTCAGTTTCTGAAGTTTTTCGATAACTTTCAAGTAATTCCTCAATCGTCATAACTTTTCCCTTTCAAAATTTTTTAGAAATAATATAAAAAATGGTAAATCTTGACAAGAAAATTTTAACAGCTTATATTAAAAAAAAATTTTAAAGGTGTTGAGAATGCAAACTTATTATGAAAATCAACAGGCAATTTTAAAAGATACATTCGCCGAAATTTCAAAAAAGGCAGAATTAATTTTGACGGTAGGACAACTGCTGGTTGAACACGGCGCAAACACCGGACAAGTTATCCGCGATATGAAACGGGTTGCCGCCTTTATGGGAATTCCGGAAAATAAATTTCATCTGCACGTAATGTACACAACTTTACTTTTGAATATCAGCGACGATTTACAATCCTATACATCTTTTCGCAAATGTTTAAAACACGGCGTCGATATGAGAATTATTTCAGCAGTCAGCAAATTGACATGGCGCGCACTTCGTGAACATTACACGCTTGAAGAATTTGAAGAAACTCTAAAAGAAATTGCAGAACACCCGCGCTATTATGTTTTGTGGCAAAATTTATTTGCAACGGGTACAGCTTGCGGGGCTTTTTGCGCTTTATTCGGCTGTGATTTTAACGCGGCAATTTATACGGCAATTTGTGCAATGATAGGAAAATTTGTACAAATTCGCTGTATTCACGCGGGAATTAATGAATATGTTGGGATAGCGGCGGCGGCTTTTTCTGCAACGATTGCGGCGTATTTTGCGCAATTTTTGCCGACTGAAACGCCGTGGCATCCAATAATTGCCTGTGCATTATTTTTAGTTCCTGGAATACCAATAATCAACGGCTTAACAGATTTACTGAATACATTTTTAATGAGCGGCGCGGCGCAATTTTTGAAAACAACTTTGATAGTATGTGCAATGACTTTTGGGATAATTTTTGCGCTGGAAATATTTCCGGTTGTAGATTTTACAGATTTACATATGTTGCCACACAGCGATTATTTAAGTTTTGCAATAGCGGCGGCGGCGGGCGCAATGGGTTTTTCGATACTTTTTAATTTGCCGCCGAGATTATTAATAGCGGTAGGAATTGGCGGCGTGTTAAGTGTCTGTACGAGAAATTTTTTAGTTTTTGAATTGGGCTTTACTTCAGCGATAGGCAGTTTAGCGGGCGCAACTTTAGTCAGCGTAATTGCTTTAAAGGCGATTCATTGGTTACATACACCCTTGCAAGTTTTGATAGTTCCGGCGGTAATTCCGCTTGTACCGGGCGTTTTGATTTACAGATTTTTATTTGCGTTCATACATTTCAAAGAATTAACATTGCAACAAATTTTGGCGGCGATACAGTACGGCGTTGATGCAATTTTAATAATTTTAGGAATAGCGGTAGGAGCTACACTGCCAAATTTATTTGCAAACCGCGCCTTTGAAAGAAAAAAGCTTGAAGAGCAGGAAAAACTTTTGAATGAGGCTTACAACTCAGATATTCCAGATTGACAACAATTTTTTGGCTGATAAATTTCAAAAAATTTAGTACGGCGTTGACTCGATTTTAATTAATTTTAGGAATAGCGGTAGGAGCTACACTGCCAAATTTATTTGCAAACCGCGC
>CALGGV010000168.1 GCA_937915725.1 uncultured Selenomonadales bacterium | reverse complement strand
CGGCTTGTCGTGGATATTTTCCGCCAAAAAATCGATTTCTGAAATACTTATACTAGAAATGATTATAAAAATTTTAAGCGTCTGCTTGTGGCAGAATTTTTTTTAAAATTTTAAAGTTGCAAACTGCGCAAACTTTGATATAATTTTTGAAAAAAGTTTTACAGGGAGTTTGAAAAATGGCAACCATTGATAGATTTAAAGAACCACTTGAAAAAGGCGGAATTGCGATTGACGGCAGTTTAATTCCCTTAACCGCGCAAATGAAATACGATTATATGGCGGCTGTTCATACAATGGAACAATTATTGAATTTGGCGGCGGCGATAGAAAAAAACAACAAACGTCGCGCAGATTTAAGAACAAAACTTTCTAACAGCTGTAAAATTTCGCTGAAAAAAATCGTTGAAAGTGAAGATACAATTTCTTTGCAACAAATTGAGGCGGCTATTCACGGCTTGCAAGAATGCCGAAAAGAACTTATCAACCTTGAAATTGCCGATAAAGAAACTGCCAAACTCGCCGAATTTATCAAAGATGGAATTTCTGCCGGCAGGTGATTTTTTATGTTCAGAGAAATGCGCCGCGCTAAATGTGCTTTAAAAACTGAAACAGCAGAAAAAATCCTGCGCGAGGGAATTTTTGGAGTTTTGGCACTTACCGGCGATGACGGCTACAATTACGCCGTACCAATTAATTACGCCGTCGAAGACAACAAAATTTATTTTCACAGCGCACTTTCCGGACACAAAATCGACGCCGTTAAAAACAACGACAAAGTTTCATTCTGCGTTGTCGGACGTCATGAAGTTGTTGCTGAAGAATTTACAAGCTACTTCACAAGTGTTATTGCATTCGGCAAAATCAGAATTACTGAAGACTCCGCCGAAAAATTGCGCGGACTTGAACTTTTGGCAGATAAATATTCGCCAAATGTTGAAAAAAATCTGCGCGACAGGGAAATTTCCAGAATTAACGCGGTTAAAATTTTAATTTTAGAAATTGAACATTTGAGCGGCAAGGCGGCGCGAGAACTTATTCGCAACGGCGAAATTGCATAAAAAAAGACAGCCCCTTAAGGTTGTCTTTTTTGTTTAACGAATTGAAACATCGCCTGCATAAACAATTTTTCTTTCGCCGCCGGTTTCTACTATCAACGCGCCTTCAGCATCAATATCAATCGCTGTACCTGTAAAAATTTCGCCACTTTCAGCCGAAAATACAGTAACTTTTTTTCCCAGTGTGATATTGTATTGCCGCCAAAGTTTAAAAATTTCTTCAAAATTGCTGAAAATATACAGCTTGTCAAATTCTTCAAGCAAGGCGCGGAGAAATTCTGCACGATTTAAATTTTCTCCAGCCATTTCAGAAAGTGAAGTTGCAATTTCTCGAATATCCGCCGGAAATTCTTCACGCCGCACATTTACATTTATTCCAATTCCAACGACGATATAATTTACACAGCCAATTTCCGCGCTCATTTCCGTTAAAATTCCGACAAGTTTTCGCCCGTCATACAAAATATCGTTTGACCATTTAATTTCGGCGCGCAGATTAAAACGTTCCATTGCCCGCGCTACTGCAACTGCCGCCATTAAAGTAAATTTCGGCGCGTCTTTAGGCGTACATTGCGGGCGCAAAATTACTGAAAACCAAATTCCTTTTTCTTTTGGCGAAAAAAAACTTCGTTCAAGGCGTCCCTTGCCGCCGGTCTGTTCCTCTGCAACTACAATCGTACCTTCTGGCGCACCATGATACGCCAATCTTTTTGCAAGTTCGTTCGTTGAATCAATCGAACTTTTGTAGAAAATTTGAGAATCAGCAGCAATAATTTTCGTCTGCAAATCGTATTGAATTATTTCCGGCAAAAGTAAATCCGGCGTTTCGTCAAGTTTATAGCCTAATCTTTCACTGCTCGTAATTTTATAACCTTTCTTCCTCAATATTTGAATATGTTTCCAAATTGCCGTCCGTGAAACTTCCAATTTTTGAGCAATATTTTCACCGGAAACAAAATTTGCGCCTGCAACTCTTAACATTTCCAAAATTTTTTTCTTCAATTCTACCACCCCCCCCCGTTTTTTGGAGGGCTTTTTGTCAAATTTGTTATAGTAGCTTTTTTATTTTAGCAGGAATTTTTTATAAAGTCTATTTTTTTTTATACAAATTTTCTTTCCTTAATCTCTAAAATTTTATTTACAAATGGAAGATTAGAAGACACAAAGGACGCACTCCGTTTTTGAAAAAAGAAATTCCGACTTGTTCAATCTTAAAACTTTGTAAAAAATTCCTAGTCCCTAAAAAACCGCCTCAATCGTGCCGATAATTTCGCCGCGGTGATTTTTTAAAACTGGCGGGAATTTTTCCTCAAGTGCTTTTTCTTCATCTTTCGTCAGCAAGTCTAACTTTTTCAAAACAGCAATAACCATTGGATTAATTGCAGCGTAGGAGCCATCTTCAATTTTAAAGGCAATTCCCAAATTTTCATCTTTGACAGCAAGACAATAAACCGCGTCCGCGCCGATTTTGGCAATGATTCTGCCGCCGGTAATTTCTGAAACAACTGCATCAATTCTGCCCGTGCCGGAAATAACTTGCGGGTACTTGCTCATTGCGTCACGAATTTTTTTAGCGGAAATTTCATATTCGCCCCAATCGCCTTTAGCGGGCGTTGAAAGTCTTGCATAAGCCAACGCCATATTGTACAGCGGCAAATAAAAAACCGGTACGCCGCAGCCGTCAATTCCAATTTCCAATTTATCTTCAGGAATTTTCGCCGCCATTGCTACGTGTTTAAAAATTAATTTTTGCGCCGCGTGTTCCGGCTTAGTATATCCTTCAAATGGAATCCCCAACATCATTGCAAGTGCGATAATTTGTGAATGTTTACCGGAGCAAGGATTATGAACGGGTAAAACTTTTTCGCCCTTAGCAACTAAATCTTTAAAAGCCTTGCCGCTCATTGGACGAACAACGCCGCAATCTAAAACTGATTCATCAAGCCCCAATTTTTTTAAAATTTCTCGTACAAGTGCAACGTGGTTAGGCTCGCCGCTGTGACTTGAAACAAGCAACGCCAATTCTTCATCAGTGATATTATATTTTTCTAAGCCGCCGTTTTTAACAAAAGGCAACGCTTGAAAAGGTTTAGCGGCACTGCGCCAAAACATTGGCAAATTTGCATTTCCTAAGGAATAGACAATTTCGCCTGCGCAATTTATCGCCGCAACGTCCCCGCGATGAATATTTTCAACGTGTCCTGCGCGAGTGTAATGTAAAACAATTTCGCTCATAAAAATTCCTCCAAAAAAAATTCGGCAGAATGTAAACTCCGCCGAAATTATACTTCAATTTGATAAATTTTTAAACAGGGGTAGGATTAGAATTATCCGGCTCAAATGTTTCAACTTTGTTTCTTTCTTTTGACAAATTTATAAAATCGTCGGACATTTCTTTGATAATTTGTGAAATATTTTGATCTGTTTCCGGACTGCCAAAAACTATCGCCTTTAATTCGTCAGCCGTCAAAGTTTCTCTGTCGATTAAAGCCTGTGCGATTAAATCCAGTTCGTGGCGGTGTTCATTGATAATAATTCTGCAAGCGTCATAAGCCTCTTCAAGGTATTTGTGAACTTCCTTATCAATTTCGCTTGCAACTTCTTCAGAATAGTTGCGTTGACTTTGTCCAAAATACATTTGATTTTGATCACTGCCGTAAGCAACAGGTCCCAAAGTATCGCTCATACCGTATTGCATAATCATTGCGCGGACGATCTTGCTTGCCTGTTGAATATCTTGAGATGCGCCGGTTGAAATTTCGTTAAGCACAATTTCTTCAGCAACGCGCCCGCCCATTGAAACTTTCAATCTATCCAAAAGTTCAGAGCGCGTGGCGTAACTTCTATCTTCCTTTGGCAACATTAAAGTATAACCGCCTGCGCGCCCGCGTGGAATGATTGTAACTTTGTGAACGGGGTCGGCGTGTTTAAGCATCATTCCAACCAGAGCATGCCCGCCTTCATGATAGGCAGTCAATTTCTTTTCGTCGTCGCTCATAACTTTAGATTTTCTTTCCGGTCCCGCCATAACTCTTTCAATGGATTCTTCAAGTTCAATCATATTAATTTCATGCTTGTTTCTGCGCGCCGCCAAAAGTGCCGCCTCATTTACAAGATTAGCTAAATCTGCGCCGGTAAATCCTGGAGTGCGTCGCGCCAAAACGTCCAAATTGACATCACGCCCAATAGGTTTACCTTTTGAGTGAACTTTCAAAATTGCAATTCTGCCCGTAACGTCCGGCTTGTCAACTACAATCTGTCTATCAAATCTGCCGGGTCTCAAAAGTGCGTGGTCAAGAATATCCGGGCGGTTTGTTGCAGCAATAATGATAATTCCTTCATTCGCTGCAAAGCCGTCCATTTCAACTAAAAGCTGATTCAAAGTTTGTTCACGTTCGTCATGCCCGCCGCTTATACCTGCGCCGCGTTGACGTCCTACCGCGTCAATTTCGTCAATGAAAATTATGCAGGGCGAATTTTTCTTTGCCTGTGCAAATAAATCACGAACTCTTGACGCGCCAACACCTACAAACATTTCAACAAAATCACTGCCGCTGATTGAGAAAAACGCAACGCCCGCCTCACCTGCAACCGCCTTAGCAAGCAAAGTTTTACCTGTGCCGGGCGGTCCAAAAAGTAAAACGCCCTTTGGAATACGTGCGCCCAAATCGTTAAATTTTTTCGGATGTTTAAGAAATTCTACGACTTCTTGTAATTCTTCCTTAGCCTCGTCTGCGCCTGCAACGTCATTAAAAGTGATTTTAACTTTATCGCCGCTTGACATTTTCGCTCGACTTTTGCCGAATGACATAACTTTGCTGCCAGATCCTTGCGTTTGATTCATTATGAAAAACCAAAAACCTATCAAAAGTAAAATTGGCAGGAAGGAAGAAAGGAGCGTCATCCACCACGGCGGCTCTTTAGGATTTTGTGCAGTTATTTCGACGCCCTTAGCCTCCAATTTGCCGATAAGTGATTCATCGCCAATAGGAAAATCCGGTGCAATGGTTGTAAATTCTGTGCCGTCCTTTTTTGTGGCTTTAATAGAATTTTGAGTTAAGACGACTTTTGAAACTTCCCCACTTTCCACGCGCTGTAAAAATTGTGAATAACTTGTTTCTTCTACAGCTTGCGGTTTTATGGAAAAATAATCGTACGCCGTTATTGCAACGAATATTACCAACAAATAAAAGCCGACGTTTCGTAAAAAACTATTCATTCAAACGCTCCTTTGCCTTTTAACCTTACATAGCGGCGCGGACTTTACCGGCGTCTTTTTCGACTTCCTGCAAGCCCTTAGTTAAACTTCTTTCAAAACTATCATCTGTTTTTGTTATGCGCGTTGTGTAGGTAAAATCCTGTTTGCTATTCGCCCAAATACGAAAATCAATTATAACTTTTGTCGGTTGTCTAAGAATACTTTCGCTTAAAGTTTTTGGCTCATTTCCGGTTATTCGCAGGTAAATAGCAAAATCGCTGTTTAAGTGTTTACAAATTTTATCAATGTCAGCCTTTTTAAGAAAAGTTTCTGCGTCAAGTTCATTATCTTCGCGGTAAACTTGAATATAGCCTGCCGTTTCGTCGATTGACAAAACGTTATAATTCGGAGCATTCTTAAAAATTTTGCTTAAAGTTTGTTGAATGGATTCAGAAACTTTTTCCGGTTTTTCAAAACTTTCAAGCGGCGGCTCCATTATTATTGCCACATTCATTACTTCAAAATTTTCCGCTGCCAATGCTGAACTTTTGGCAAAAAATAAAATTGTTACCAACATTAATGCAATAGAAAAAATTTTCTTTAGCATTTAAAATCCCTCATTTAGAATAAACACTGCGCTTTAAAATTCCAAGATAAGGAAGTTGGCGGTAATGCTGCGCAAAATCTAAGCCGTAACCGACAATAAATTCATCCGGAACTTCAAAGCCAACATAATCAATTTTAACTTCAACTTTGCGGCGCGAAGGTTTATCTAACAACGTGCAAACTTTGACGCTAGCCGCGCCTTTTTCCTTGAAATAATTAACAAGATAATTCATTGTCGTGCCGCTGTCAATAATATCTTCAACCAACAAAATATCTCTGCCTTTTGGGTCGTTGTCAAGATTTTTGAGAATATTAACTTTGCCGCTGGATTGAGTATTTGCGTCGTAGCTTGAGGCAATCATAAAATCGAAATGCACGGGAATTGAAAGGCGACGCACTAAATCAGTATAAAAAATAACCGCGCCGTTCAAAATTCCAACTGTCAAGAGCGGCTTTTTAATATTTTTGTAGTCTTCGCTGACTTTTGCGCTAATTTCCTTGACGCGCTCTGCAATTTCTTCTTCGCTGTAAAGTACTTTCTCAATAAAATCTTCTTTGGTTTTCAATTTAACCAGTCCCTTCATTTATATTTCAAAATTAAAATTCAAACTGCGCGACAGTAAAACTTGTCGATTCAAAATAAATTTTTTGCGCCTTGTCGATAAGTTCCAAATGTTTTGGGTGTTTCATATAAATATCAAAATCAGCCTTTGAATCAAAATCAACAGTCAGCACAACTTGATTAGCCGCGCCAATCCAGCCCGTGCTTAAGCCGGATTTTGCGTTGACAACTTGCGGAATATCTTTTGAAAAATTTTTAAAAGTATTGAGAGCCTCCGCCTTAATTTCTTCAGAAATATTTGATTTAAAAGTTGCTATAAAAATGTGTCTAATCATTTTGTAACCTCCAATTTTTTAAGATTGAAAGTTTACCGCGTTTTAATTTTGCACGAAAATTTTTTGGCAATTCCACGCCGTCAAGATTATTCGTCAAAACTTTTCTTACTGCCTCAAAATGCACAAATCCAAAATCTTTAACGCCGCCGGTATTTTCGGCTATAAATTTTTTAATAATTTCCCGCTGTAAAGCCGTATGAACTTTTAAAAATTCCTCGCGCAGGATTTTACCATTTTTTACAACGCTAGGGAAAATTTTTTCAACTTGCGAATTTATAAAATCAGTTTCAACAGCTGAAGTTTCGGCGAATCTGCAAAGAGTATCGACAATCGCCGGATTAAATTTTTCAAGTGCAGGCAAAAGTTCAAGGCGAATTTTATTGCGCGTTGCAACAGTTTCAAAATTTGTGGCGTCAATTCTGGGAACAATTCCGCGCCCAATGCAATATTTTTCAAGTTCAGATTTTTTGAAACGCAAGAGCGGGCGAATTAAAAGCCCGTAAGGCGAATTTGTCAAAAATTGCATTGCAGAAAGTCCGGTTGAAGTGGAGCCGCGCAACAATCGAAGTAAAACAGTTTCGGCTTGATCGTTGGCGTGGTGTGCCAAAACTATTGCCTCAAAATTTAAATTTTTTCTAACTTTTGCTAAAAATTCGTAGCGTAAAATCCGCGCCGCCGTTTCAACTGAAATTTTATTTTCGTCTGCAAAATTTTGAACGTTGCCACTTTCGCAGAAAAATTTTATTCCCAGAGACTTAGCAAAATTTTCAACAAAAATTGCGTCGTTGATTGAATCTTGTCCGCGCAAGCCGTGTTCATAATGTGCAATACAAATTTCAAGTTTAAATTTTTGGCGTGAACGATTTAATAAATCTGCAAGGGCTAAAGAATCTGCGCCGCCGGAAACTGCCACGATTATTTTTTGAACGGGAAAAATTTTTTCGATTGTACAAAGTTCAATAAATTTGTTTATCAACAAAAAGCACCCCCTGCGAAAGCAAGTGCAAGGGGCAATTAGTCCGAACGTCTCGAACCGCGCCCGCCGCGCTTTGAGTCCGTCTTTCTTTTTAAGTCTGTAAGTCTTTCGTCGCTGTCTTTCAAGAATTTTGATAATTTATCCTCAAAAGATGCGGAAGTTTGACGATTATTTTTGAATTCGCCGCGCCCTGTCGGTTTGCCTTTCGGAGTGCGAAATTGTTTTTCTGCCTCTTGTTTCTGCTGCTGTTTCAATTTTTTGATTGACAAGGCAATTTTACCATTGTTGTCAATGCTGATAACTTTTGCTTGAACTGTATCGCCTTCATTCAAAAAATCGCTGACAGAATTAACATATTCATCTGCAACTTCAGAAATATGAATGAGACCGACTTTTTTTTCTTCGAGTTCGACAAAAGCCCCGAAATTCATAATGCGCGTAACTTTTCCTTCAACTACGCTACCTAACTCAATAGCCAAAATAAAAAATCCTCCTAAATTTTTTTATATAATCAGCGTGCGGGTTGATAGGGCATTTCGCCGTCTCTGGCTAAGCCCAAATCTTCACGCGCTAATCTTTCAATATTGTCCAGATTTTGAAGTTCTTCGTATTGTTTGCGCAGTTTATCGTTTTCTGCTTGAGCCGCCGCAAGCCTTTTATCGGCGATTCTTTGATTTTCGGCAACGTGTGATAAGTGCAACTGTTGCGAAAATAAAACTGTGGCGAAATAGGCAATGACGACAAACATTATTAACGCAAACCAATTAAAGCCTTTACGTTTTTTCATAATTTGCCCTCCAAATTATTTTTCAGACCACTGGAAAAAGTCTGTACCGACAATTTTTCTGAAAACAGATTTACAGTAAGGGCATTTGAAATGATCCATTGTGTTTGAAAAATCGGGCTTGCCGTTGACAATTTGAACGGGACCAGCCTCAACAAAATCCATTCTGTCGCCGCAACGCGGACAGGGGCATTTTCCGTCCGCCTCGCGTTTAAGTTTTTGGGGCGGAATATCGCCGGTTGAAATTACGCGGTGTTTCTTTTGCCTTTCTTCTTCCGGCAATTCAAAAACATTATAATAGCCGGAATTTAAAAGTTCACGGTAAAAAACGCCGCAATTATCGCAAATTTGGCGCGGCAAGGTTGCGTCCATATCGACTTTGCCATTAACAATTTTAACTGCGCCGCCTTCAGCTCTGCGCAATTCGCCCTTACACTTGGGACAAATTAATTTTTTATTGGAATTTTTATCAAGTTTTACTAAATCCATTCATACCACCTAACCGAAATAAACCTTTTAATTCTTGTTGGTTATTTCCACAAAGATTAAAATATTTCCTGCCTAATTTTAGGGAATAGGAAGTAGGGAATATGGATTAGCGGGAAAAATTTTTTTTGTTAATTCTTAATGATTATCGATGAACGCTAAAATCAAAATTAAGGCGTTTAACTTTTAATTTCTCATAAAAACTTTTGAAAGTGCCTTCTCGTTGAAATTTTAAACTGTTTTGGCGATATTTGCATTTGTCTTAGAGTTGTGTACAAATTTTAAAAATTAACAAGTTAGCTTTTCTTTTATAATTTTTAAATGTACTTTCTTTTTTCTACAGCAAAAAAAGTACTAAAGAGCACGCCAGCTGCGCAGCCGCGCAAGTACCAAAGAAAAAGTGCCGCGCCCGCCTGCGTTTTTCGCGTCTAACATTTTAGTAATTTAAAATTCCAGCCGCGTTTTCTCACGTTACCGCAATTTAAAGTCACAAGCAAAAACGAAGTGCGGCGGGCGTCCTTCTAATCTTTCATTTGTAAACTTACTCTAGGAAAAATTTTATTTTGGCAAATGCAAAAAATCAATTTTAAGGCGTCTAACTTTTGCTGTTAATATAAAAACTCATAAAAACTTTTGAAAGTGCCTTCGCGTTGGAATTTTTGCCCATTTTTGCGATATTTGCATTTGTCTTAGAGTTGTTTAAGTTTTAAGACTTAACAAGTCGGCTTTTCTTTTTTCAAAAACAAAGTGCGGCAGGTGTCCTTCTAATCTTAAATTTTTAAACATACTTTAGAAAAAATTTTATTTTGGCAAATGCAAAAAATCAATTTTAAGGCGTCTAACTTTTGC
>CALGGV010000167.1 GCA_937915725.1 uncultured Selenomonadales bacterium | reverse complement strand
CCGCACTCCGTTTTTGCTTGTGACTTTAAGACTAAGAAAACGTGAGTAAACGCGGCTGGAACTTTAAATTTTGAAAACTTAAACGCGAAAAACGCTTTAGAGAGCACGCTTGCTACGCAACCGCGCAGGGCGAAAAGTTTTTTTCTTGCAAATGTGATGAATAAGAGCATTTGCTCCTAGGCGTTTCTTTTTTTTGAAAAAAAGAAATGCCGACTTGTTAAATTTTAAAAATTTGTAAAAAAAATACTAGGGATTAAAAATATTTATCCAATAAGATATTCAACAATCAAAATTTCCGGATTCTGATTTAAATTAATTTCAGTTTCATCTTCAAGCCGGATAACCGGCAACGAGGCATAATCCTTTGGAAAAAATATAACTTTACCTGTTCGCCCGTCACTCAAAGTTACTTGAGAGCCTATCAAATGATCTTTCAGCGTGGTTATAAAAGGCATGCAAACAAACGGGTCATAATGTGCGTATTGTTCCTTAGCCAAAAGTCTCAAGGCGTCAAAAGGAGTTTTTTTGACAAAACCCGGACGTTCAGCCATTAATCTGTCATAAGCATCAGCAACGGCGATTATTTTTGCAAATTGATGAACTTCCTTGCCGCGTATTTTTAGCGGAAATCCTGTACCATTCATATATTCGTGGTGTTGAAAAACTATTGTAGGAATTGGTTCTTCAAATTTTAAATTCTGCAACAAGTCACGCCCTGTTTGACAGTGTGTCTTGTAAAGTTGCAATTCCATTCCTTCCAAATCGCTCGGGTGTTTTATCAAAAATGGTACCGGAAATTTATATTTGCCAATATCATGAAGAAAAGCCGCCGTTACAATCGTCTTAATTTCGTCCCATTCCATATGCATCCACTTTGCAATTATTCCGGCAAAAATCGCCACGCGCTCCCCGTGATATGAAAGTGACGGTACAGAATTACTAAGGCTGAAAAGATAATTTATCGACGCGGGATTATCTGCCAGCGGTAAAATTTTTGCGGCAAGTACTGAAACTGCTGATTTAATTTCGCCGCCATTTTTTATTTCTTCAAAAATTTTTGCGGCAAGTTTACCAATTTTTTCAAAATCCCGCGTGAATGAAGAAGTTTTGCTTTTTAATGATAACGCCAGCTGATAAAGTTTGCTTAAGTCGAATTCATCTTTAATTTGAACTTCAGGAATTTGTACATTTTTTAGAATGAGAATATGCTTGTTGGTTAGAACAGTATTCGCCAGCATAATTACTACAAATTCGGCATTCGTGACAGTTTGCGCCAAAATCATTCCCGGCTTTAACTTTTCCACTTCAACAGCTATCAAAATCAAGACCTCCCAAAAAATCTGCAAAATATTTAAAAGTATAATTCAAATTGCGAAAAATTACAATTTTATAACACAAAAATTTTTCTTGACAATTAAAATTTTAGCAGTTATAATACGGCTTGTGTTGAAAGACATGGGGTTGTAGCTCAGTTGGTTAGAGTGCCTCGTTGACATCGAGGAGGTCACAGATTCGAGTTCTGTCAGCCCCACCATTTTTTTTGCCTATAGAGAGAGTAAACGGTTGGAAATGTAAGGCACTCCTAAAATTATTAAAGGCAATCATTGCTACAGGTAAAAAATATCTGTAGGGCTGTCGTCAACCAGCCGTACGCGGTGAAGAAATTTAACTGCAAGTTCAGAAAAGACAGTTGACATGGAAGGAGTCGGCTCATTTAACTCAGTTGGTAGAGTGTTTCCGTCACATGGAAAAAGCCGGGGGTTCAAGTCCCTCAATGAGCACCAATTTTGAAAATTTTTTTAGAAACAAAATACATTGAAATAAAAAAGCCGCCGAAATTGGCGGTTATTTTTTTTGTTAAATTTAAGTTCAATAAAAGTAAAATTTCATTCAACTTTTACTCTCATCCACTGTCTATTGTAAAATCTGTCCATTTCGTTACCTAAATATTGGTAAGTTTCTTGATTTTGATAAATTGAATGGTTGGGAAAAGCTACCGGCGAATTTTTATAATCTTCATTTTCCTCAAGGTCACGAACTGCAATATTAGGCGTTGAATATCCCAAATGGTCGAAATTTATCACGGCAATTTCAGGGCGGCACATAAAATCTATAAATTTGTGCGCGTTGTCAACATTTCTTGCTTTTTTTGCAATTACCCAAGAATCTATCCAAAAATTTGTACCTTCCTTAGGTACGGCAAAATCCATATTTTCATTTTCAAGCATTATCAACAACGCCTCGCCGGAAAATACCACTCCTAACGCCGCCTCGCCGGAAATTAATTTGTCTTTCGCCTCGTCTACAACGTACGCTTGAACTAACGGTTTTTGCGCTATTAACATATCCCGCGCCTTTGCAATTTCGTCTTTATCTGTTTCGTTAAGACTGCGCCCCATTAATTTCAGCGGTATCATCAGCGCGTCGCGTGAAGAATCTTGCATTAGAATTTCATTTTTATATTTTTCGTCCCAAAGAATTTTCCAGCTGTCAACCGGCTCTTCAATCAAAGTTTTGTTGTACATTATACCGACAGTTCCCCAACAATACGGCACGGAATATTTATTTTCAGGGTCGAAAGTTTTTGACTGCTCAAAAAAATCTGCGCCAATATATTTTTTTGCGGTAGGAAGTTTTTCAAAATCCAGCGGCTGAAGTAAATCGTTGTTAATCATTTTCTGAATCATATAATCTGACGGGCAAATTACGTCATAATGAACTGCACCTTCAGCAATTCGCGGGTACATACTTTCGTTCGTGTCGTATTCGTCATAAACTACGCTAATTCCCGTTTCTTCCTCGAACATTTCAATAGTTTTTTGGTCTAAATAATCGCCCCAGTTGTACACGTACAAAATATTTTCGGCGTCGTCTTCATTTTCAGAAAAACTGCAACCGGTTATTAAAATTCCAAAAATTATAACGGCAAAAATTTTTTTTGTCATAAAATATCACCGTCCAATTTTTTGCGGTTAATTGCAAAAAGT
>CALGGV010000166.1 GCA_937915725.1 uncultured Selenomonadales bacterium | reverse complement strand
GCCCTTGCAAACTTAGTTTTGATAAATTTTAAGCAATTAGCCGCTTCCGCCGCACTATGGAAGTCTCCGACGGCTGTAAAGGTCTCTGTGCTGCCGACAAGCGGCAAGCCGACAAGCGGAGTTACCAACTTTTCACCCAATGCACCACAACCATTTGAGCTAGGCACAAAAACTTTGTAATTATCCAAATTATTCAGCGATTTAACATAATCACGGCGAATCCATTTAAAAACACGGTTAACTCCAACGCGCCCCAAAATTTGAATATATTCTTTGCCGTCATTCGGTTTTTCATCAAAAAATATTTCTACAAATTTTTGAAAAGCATTTGTACCAATTATGTCATTATTTTTCAGCGGCGAATCTGGATAATCTTCAAAAAATTTTTCAGTCAATTTGCGGTCTGCGCGAGGATAAACAATTTTACCAAACGATTTAAAATCTTTTTCATTGTCTTTAAAAACTTTTTGCCAAATAGAATGTAATTCTGGAAATGGTATAAAAACTTCAATTTTGCCGAAAGAAAAATTAACGTCGCGGTAGGTAACAGCAACGCCGCCTTTAATATCGACGTTATCAAAAATTTTGGAGCTGTCGGGCTCGTACAAAATAACTTTCAAATGTTCGTCATTGAGTAAATTTTGCATAAATTTTTTGGGTGTGCCGCCTGCGTTGAAAAGGCAGCGTGCAGGGTGAATCATCATAACGCGGTTGCAGGCTTTCCAAAAACTTTCAAGGAACAAATGATAAACCGGCGCGGCGTAGGTTTTATTGTCGCCTTTGGTATCGGCTTGATAGGGCGGGTTGCCAATAACAATAACATCTTTTAAATTTTTGAGCGGGAAATTTTCAAAAGGATTGTCTTCAAAAAACGGGCGGGTATTCTTGAAAAATTCCAGCGCGTCGCCTTGCACGATATTTTTAAAAAGAATCTGCCACATTGCATTTTTATCGAAATCGCCAAAAAAATTTTCGTGATAGGCGGTAAAAGTATCTGCAACATTTTTTCTTGCGTAGGCTAAATTGTCATACTGAATTTCAATCCCGTAAATCGAAGAAAGGGCGGTAAAGGCGTCTTTGGAATTTTTGGCAAGTTTCAATTTGCGCTCCAAAATACCAACAAGAAACGCGCCATCGCCTGCGGTAGGCTCTAAAATTTTTGCGTCAAGAGTTTTGAAAACGTCAGCCAATTCTTCAGCGTCAAGCATTTTGTTGACAATTTCGGGCGGCGTGAAAACTTCGCCGAATTTTTTAACGCGGTCTTTGTTCAAAATAACCACCTCAACCGAAAAGATTTTTTTGAGACAATCGGCAAGAGTACCGGCTTGAATTTCTTTGAGCGTGTCGATACAGTGAAAATTCCTGCGCGAAATATTTTTGTGTTTGCCGAAAATAAAATTGGTAGCAATGCGGAAAATGATATTGGAAGGCGCGCAGCCGTAAACTTGATTTTCTAAAATGTGCTTGAGGCGTGCGGCGTCATTAGGGAAGGCGTCGCAAATTTTTTCATTGTGGTAAAGGCGTTTGACAATTTCGGCAATGTACAAGCCGCTTTTAATGTAGGGGTCGAAAAATTTTTGATTGGGGTTGTCAAAGATATTGGGATTTTCCCATTCGAGCGCGTCAACCATATCAATAACAATTTGGCGCGGCGTGAAAATTTGGCTGGTCTTTTG
>CALGGV010000165.1 GCA_937915725.1 uncultured Selenomonadales bacterium | reverse complement strand
TTCTCACGTTACCGCAATTTAAAGTCCCAAGCAAAAACGGAGTGCGGCGGGCGTCTTGTGCGCGCCAACTTCTTCCTTTGTAAACATACTATAGGGATTAGAGAAAAATAAAAAACTACTGCCTCTTGCCTAATGCCTATTGCCTATTTAATCGAATTTAATCTTTCGGCTAAAGTATAAGCGTCTTCATCGCCGGCGGCAGGCGTCATAATTGCAATATCGCCAAGGTAAACAGTGCCGTTGTAAACTGTAGCATCTGAAGAATTTTTGCCGTTATGATAAGCCTTAGCCAAATTTCCCAAAACAAAATAAGCGCGTTCAGCAGATGACATAGAATTTGTAGCGGCAACGGTTGTAAAAGTTTGGTCGTTAATTGTAACTACGCCATCTTTTGCGAAGGCGTGCTTGCCGCTGTATTCGTAAAGTTTATTTGCGTAATTGTCGCGGCGTTTGCCCGTGTCGGGGTGATCTGAAGGATTTAAGATATTAGAATTATTTTTTTCGCCGTAAAGTTCAGCAAGCCTTTGCATAACAGCGGCAGTTGCGCCAATATTATAATCTGTATTCAACATATATTCCCAGCCCAAATTATCAGCCTCTGTTTCGTGTTTTCTATCGCCGTGAGCAATGGAATTGTTCGCTGTAACGCTTGCAACAATACTTGCTATTGTACCGCCGCCCGCCGCCGCCGCGCCGAGTTGTGCGGCAACCAATTTATTTAAACGCTTTTTGTTACCTTTAATGACGTGGTCTTTTTGCCCGTGTCCCATTTCGTGCCCTACAATCGCCGCTATTTCGTCATCAGTTGACAAATAGTTAAACGCGCCGGTATTTACTACCATAACATGTCCCAACGAACAAAAAGCATTTAAGCTTTCATCACTTGAAACGTAATATTTGTACGGTTTATCGTAAATGGATTCATCAATTTCGCCGACGGCTCTTGTTAAATTTTCCATAATTCTATCAAGCCGTGCATTTAATGTAGGGTCGTTATTTACTCCGGTTTTTTCTTGGAATTGCCGATAAAGTGCGTCCCTGCCTTCTTCAGTGTCATTTAAAGCTTTGAATTGTTTATTCATCTGATTGTAGCTCATAGTTGCAGAAACGCCGGTAATAAGTATATCCGTTAAAACATTTGCCTCCGCCGGTGCGGGTGGCGCAGAAATTGTTAGTGATACTCCCAATGCCGCCGCTGTTATTCCGGCTGTAATTTTTTTTGATAATTTTTTCAACATGGTAAATCCCTCCTTGTTAAAAATTTTTTCGTTATTTTATAAGATTTTCATAATAATTTTTTTATTGTAAATGTACTTTCTTTTTTTAGCAAAAAGAAGACACGCCTTTCAGCCAAAGAAAAACTCGTCGCTCCCCTAATCCCTAAACTTGTTTTTGCTTAAAAAATGTTCAATACGATTCAACGCCTCAGAAATTTTTTCAATGCTTGTAGCATAGGAGCAACGCACGTGCCCTGCGCCGGATTTTCCAAACGCCGTACCGGGTACAAGTGCAACGTGTTCAGCCATTATTAATTTTTCGGCGAATTCTTCAGCAGTCAAGCCGCTTGAAGTGATATTTGGGAAAATGTAAAATGCTCCGCGCGGCTCAAAACTTTCTAAGCCCATTCGCTTAAAGCCTTCGTAGATTAAATTTCTGCGCCTGTCATATTCGGCAACCATTTTTTTCATATATTTTTCGCCGCGTTTTAAAGCCTCAATCGCCGCAATTTGCGCAGTTATTGGCGCACAGAGCATAGTATATTGGTGTATCTTAGTCATTGCGCCGATAAAATCTGAATTGCCCAGCGCGTAACCAATTCGCCAGCCCGTCATTGCATAAGCCTTACTGAATCCATTTAATAAAATTGTGCGATCTTTCATTTTCGGCAACGCGGCAAAACATTCATGAACGCCGTTATAAGTTAAATCGCCGTAAATTTCGTCGCTTATAACTATTAAATCGTGCTTTTCGGCAAAGTCGGCAATTTTCAATAAATCGCCGCGCTCCATAATTGCGCCGGTAGGATTATTGGGATAACCTATCAGCAAAATTTTAGTTTTCGGCGTAAGGTAAGGCTCCAATTCTTCCGGCGTGATTCTGAATTCATTTTCAATTTTTGCAGGAACTGAAACTGGAACGCCGCCCGCTAAAGTTGTACAAGCTTGATAGGAAACGTAGCACGGCTCCGGAATTAAAATTTCATCACCGGGATTTGTTACAGCACGAATTGCTAAATCCATTGCCTCACTTACGCCGACAGTTACCAAAATTTCTTTATCGCTGTCATAATTTAAATCGTAGCGTTTTTTGAAATGGTTGGCAATTTCTGTGCGAAGTTCCGGCATACCGCGATTGGCGGTGTAACTTGTGTAGCCGCGCTCCAAGCCGTAAACGCAACTTTCACGAATTGTCCACGGAGTTACAAAATCCGGCTCGCCCACGCCCAAAGAAATAACATCCTGCATTTGCGCGGCTATGTCAAAAAATTTTCTGATACCGGAAGGCGCGATTGACTGTACAGAATTTGAAAGTTTTCCGCTCCAATTCACGGCGAAACCACCAGCCTTCTGTCTTTTTCTTCGTCGTTAATAATTACGCCGTCTTTTTTGTACGGTTTTAATAAAAAATGACTGCGCGTTTGTGTTACGCCTTCGATTGTTGAAAGTCTTGTAGCTACGAAATTTGCAACGTCTTTCAAAGATTTTCCTTCAATTATCACAAGTAAATCAAAATTGCCACTCATAAGATAAACCGTGCGCACTTCATCAAAACGATAAATTCTTTCAGCTATTGCGTCGAATCCAACTTCACGTTGCGGCGTCAAATTAATTTCGATAACTGCTGTAACTGTATCTTCGCCGTAACGTTCCCAATTTATCAACGCGCCGTAAGACAAAATTATTTTTTCGCGTTCAAGGCGGGCAATTTCTTTTTCAATTTCATATTCAGATTTTTGCAACATTGACGCCAATTCGCCAACTGAAACTCTTGAATTTTTTTCAAGTACTTCAAGCAATTCTCTCATAAAAAAGCTCCATTCAAAAAAATTTTTTGCAAAGTATATCACAGACAGAAAAAATTGTCGAACTTACTATATTTTAATTGTTAAATTTATTGCAACGTGTTAAAATGATTAAAATCTGAAAAACGAAAGGAGAGATTAAATTGAGAATAATTCATACAGCGGATTGGCATTTGGGCAAAAGTTTGAAAAATCAATCGTTGCTTGACGACCAAAATTATATCTTGCAAGAATTTTTGAAATTAATTAACATAGAAAAACCTGACGCTATAATTATTGCGGGCGATATTTATGATAGAAGTATTCCGCCGGTTGACGCGGTAAATTTGTTTGACGAAATTATTTTTAAAATCATTGAGAAAAAAATTCCTATTCTTTGCATAAGCGGCAACCATGACGGCGCGGCGCGGTTAAATTTTGGCAGCAGAATTTTTGCGCGTTCAAATTTTTTTATTGAGACTTTGCCCAATGAAAATCCAAAAAATGTTGTGCTGAATGATAAATTTGGGGAAATTTATTTTTCGTTAATTCCGTTTTTTGAGCCGGTAGAAATTGAAAAGAAAATCGACGCCGAAAGAAAAATTGACGCGGACACCGCCAATAAATTTTACATTGCAGAGGCGCGCAAAAATATTCCGGCAGGTAAACGCAGTGTGGCAGTTGCACATTTATTCGTAACGGGCGGCGCAGTTTCTGAATCTGAAAGAAAATTTGTAGGCGCGGTTGAAAATGTCAGCGCGGCTAATTTTTCAGATTATAATTATACTGCACTTGGACACTTGCACAAGCCGCAAACTATGAAAAAAAACGGCTACATTGTGCGGTACAGCGGCTCTTTGCTGAAATATTCTTTCGACGAAGTTAATTACGATAAGGGCGTTACGGTTGTTGAAATTGACGGCGAAGGCGAAACTACTTTTGAGCATATTAATTTAAAGCCGCGCCGTGATGTTAGAATTGTTGAGGGAACTTTTGACGAATTGAGAAAATCTGTGCGAAGTGAGGATTATATTCAAGCCAATTTGACAGATAAAAATCACGTGTTAAACGCAATGGATAAATTGAGAAATGCTGCCTTCCCAAATATTTTGAGTATAAAATTTGTAAATCTTGAAAAAGAAATGATAAATTCAAACGCCTTAGCCCTGCGCGAGGAAGTTTCAACATTGGAACAATTCGCAGATTTTTTTGAGTACTCAACCGGCGAAAAATTGGAAGGCGATTATCGCTCCGCAATGGAAAAATTTTTGTCCGAAATTAAGGGCTAGGGTCTAAGGGCTAAGGAAAAAATCCCTAATCCTTAGTCCTTAACCCTTAATCCTTAAAAAGAGGTGAACATTATGAAAAAATTTTTAACGGCACTGTTACTTTTGGCGTTGCCCGCCACAGCAAACGCCGTAACTTTAGAAGAGGCGGCAAGAATTGCGCTGGAAAATAATCCTTCCCTGCAAAATACAGCGCGTTCAATAGAAATTGCAGAAAAAAATTTTAGAATCGCACAAGGCAACAAAGGTTTTTCAATCACGGCAAGCGGCAGCGGCAATGTTTCAAAAACTGAAGGCAGCCCTCACGGCGAAAGTCTTTCTGCGCGTTTAAGAGGCTCCCTTCCAATTTATTCCGGCAAAAGGCTTGAATCTCAAATTGAATCTGCCAAAGTAGGAATTGATATTTCAAAGTTTGATTATTTGCAGGCGCAGGAAGATTTAATTTATAATGTTGCAAGGGCTTATATTGACGCGCTGGAAAATTGGGAAAATACGCGGGTTTATTTGCAGACTGAACAAAATCTTGCAGAACACGAAAGAAATATTGGCGAACTTTATGACGCCGGAGCAAAGGCGAAAATCGATTTATTGCGTGCACAAGTCGAAACTGCAAATGCTCAACAAGATACAGCAAAATCTCACGCCGCCTACGAAGTTTCTTTAACTAATTTGGCAACTTTAATGGCGATTGATTCAATTTCAAATTTGACTGTTGAACACGTTGCAACTTCACTTGAACTCGGCGAACTTGAAAGTTATTTGGAACAAGCCACTGAAACTCGCGCAGATTTAAAATCTGACGCTTTGAAAATAGATCAGAGCGAATACGCCTTAGAAGTTGCCCGCTCCGGTAAACGCCCTTCACTTTCTGCTGAAGTTAGTACAGGTGTTGGCGCGCAAAAATCAGATTGGCATATTACGCCCGACGCCTCCGCCGGTCTTTCGGCAAGTTGGAATATTTTCGATAGCAAAGTTACTGAAAATGAAATTCAAAAAGCTGAAATTGAAATGCAACAGCTTGAATTGAAAATGCAAAGTGATTCAAATTCTGTTCGTGAAGAAGTCATAAGCGCGTACAAAAATTTGAAAATCGCTTTAACGCGTCTTCGCACTACCAAAAAAGCCGTTGAACTTGCAGAAGAGGAACGCTATATTTCAGTTGAACGTTATCGCGCAGGTGAAGGAATTTTGCTTGATGTTTTAGATTCTGAAGTTTCACTTGCAACGGCTAGAAAAAATCACGTCAGTGCAACTTATGACGTGGCGCGTTACAAATTTGATTTATCGCACGCCATAGGCGATACTTTGGCGGCTCTAACATAGGGACTAAGGTCTAAAGACTGGGGAATTTTCAATAACTCTCTAAGGCTTGTTGAAAAAATAATTCTAGAAATTGTTTACAAATTTTTTTTTTAACAAGTCGGCATTTCTTTACAAGAAAGAATCTTCGCCCTACGGAGTGCGGCGGGCGTCTAACGCGTCTTCTAATCTTTCATTTGTAAACATACTATAGGAGTTAAGAAATTTTAGTGAAGGTAAAAATTATGCCTAATACGCGCGTTTAGCGGCACATAGCGCGGCGTTTGACGCCCGAGAGTACAAATATATCAAAACGAAAGTAAAAACCCCTTAAAATCGATTTTAGACGTTTTTTTGACAGCCCCTAACCTTTAGTTCAATCTTTAGTCTCTAAAAAAAGAAGGTGAAAATTTTGAAATGGAAAATTCTGATTGTCGCAGTTTTATTGATTAGCGCGGCAGTTGGTTATAAATTTTATTCTGATACAATTACAGATGAAATGTCTCAAACTTACGAAACTGAAAAAGTTGTACGAATGGATTTAACAAAAACAGTTTCCGCAACGGGAACAATTCAGCC
This sequence comes from uncultured Selenomonadales bacterium, assembly GCA_937915725.1. Lineage (GTDB taxonomy): Bacteria > Bacillota > Negativicutes > Selenomonadales > Selenomonadaceae > Quinella. The sequence continues at coordinate 1,522 of CALGGV010000165.1, read as the reverse complement.
AAAAAACAGCGTCGAAGTTTCCAGTAAAATAACTGCGCGCGTTAAAGAAATTCTTGTCGAAGAAAATCAGCAAGTTACAGCCGGACAAGTCGTGGCAATTTTGGACGGGCAAGACTACGAGGCAACACGAGATCAAGCACAATTCACTTTGACGAATTATGCCCAAAAATTAGCGCGTGTCGAACGCCTTTATAATATTGGCGCAAAATCAAAAGAAGAACTTGAAGACGCGCAGTACAATTACGACCGCGCAAAATCTGAACTTGAAAAAGCAGAATCAAACGTCAATGAAACTGTTATAACCGCGCCGATGGATGGAATTGTTGTAGGCGAACCAATTTCGGCAGGAACTATGGCAGTTCAAGGCAACAGCAACCCTACAGTAATTTTGAGAATTGCAGATTTAAGCGAAAAATTAGTTAAGGCGAAAGTTGACGAAACAGATATTGGAAGTATAAGAGTTGGAGAACGCGCAAATTTTACAGTTGATGCTTTTCCCGATGAAAGATTTTCTGCAACAGTTACAAAAATTTCTCAAACTGATACAAATAATTCGTGGGATTCAAGCTCCAGTTCAAGTTCCAGCAGTTCAAATTCTGTAATTTATTACTACGTAACTTTTCACGCTCCCGACCCAAAAAATTTATTACTGCCCGCAATGACTGCCCGCCTTGATATTATCGTTGGACAATCGACAAATGCCCTTTGCGTTCCAATAAGCGCAATTAAAACGGACGGGCAAGGCTCCTACATAGAAAAAATTATTAAAGACGAGCGCGGCAAAGACACTGCCGAAAAAGTTTATTTAACTATTGGAATGTACGGCGAAGAATACGTTGAGGTTACAACCGACAAACTTAACGCCGGCGATGAAATTTCTGTAAGTTATCAAGCAGCAGAAAAGAAAACTAGTTCAGGCACCGGCGGCGGCAATAATCGTCGCGGCGGTATGGGTGGACCTCCACCGTTTTAAAGGATAAAGACTAAGGGATAAAGGCTAGGGTTCTTTCCTTAGCTTTTTTATTTGTTAAAATTTTACTAAATACTGGCGGTATATATTGACAAGAAATCGAAAACTCCAATTACTATCAGCGATATTAAAAGCAGCGGTAAAAAAGTCACAGACGTAAGATGCTTTTAATGACTTTACAAAAAGTATTACAACTAAAATCAAAGAAATTTTAATCACAAAGTACGCTAAAACCGGCTTGGCTGTGCAAATTTATAATCAAATTTTTAATGTACGAAACCCCTTTTAACCAATTATAAAAATTGGATATACGATTAAATATTTTTGATTTAGTAATTGAAGGCGTAGGTGCTGTTTCTGATGATGTTATGTGTGCGATTTGTTCAGTAGAGAAAAGCTACTGCGCTTTGATTATCCGAAGGGTGGAATGAAGGAGTAACGCCCCGAAACGCCCTCTTTGATACTGCGGACGGCGTGTAAGCGTCGTAAGCCCGCTAAAGGCGGCAGAGAGTAGCCCTAACAAGTAAAGTTGAGGAAAGCTGACTGGAGGCA
>CALGGV010000164.1 GCA_937915725.1 uncultured Selenomonadales bacterium | reverse complement strand
TAATTTGTAGTAAGCGGGTCGAAGTCAATTTGAACATTCGGCGAAATGTGCAGATTATGAAGGCGCAAAAAACCGCGTACAATTTCTAAATCTGAAGTTTTAATTAATACGGCAAATCGAAATTCGCCGCGCAAATTTTCAATAACCGCCGGAATTGGTCCAAAAATTTCTTGCCGCACTTCAGAATTTTTTACAACTTCCAATTTAAAATCAGTTCCTTTTTGCGTTACGGCTAATTTGTAGTAAGCGGGTCGAAGTCAATTTGAACATTCGGCGAAATGTGCAGATTATGAAGGCGCAAAAAACCGCGTACAATTTCTAAATCTGAAGTTTTAATTAATACGGCAAATCGAAATTCGCCGCGCAAATTTTCAATAACCGCCGGAATTGGTCCAAAAATTTCTTGCCGCACTTCAGAATTTTTTACAACTTCCAACTTGAAACTGTTGACGATTCTTTCGGCGGCATCAAGGGCTTTTTCTTTTTTCTTGTCAGCGAAAATTAATTTGACAAGGCGGCTGAACGGCGGGAAAAATAAAAATTCACGCTTGACAATTTCAACATTGTAAAAAGCTTTAAAATCCTGCGCGACGGCAAATTTAACGGCGTCCGCGTCAGTGTTGTAAGTTTGAACAATAACTTTACCGGGTAAATCGCCACGCCCTGCGCGCCCGGCGGCTTGAGTTATCAATTCAAAACATTGTTCGGCGGCTCTAAAATCCGGAAAATTTAAAACAGAATCCGCGCTCAAAATTCCAACTGCAGTAACATTCGGTATATCGTGTCCTTTCGCAACCATTTTTGTACCAAATAAAATATCGAACTCGCCGCGCTTAAACGATTCTAAAATTTCGTCGTGCGCAAATTTTTTCGTGGTAGTGTCTCTATCCATTCGCAAAATTTTAGCCGCCGGAAGTTCCAATTTCAAATATTCCTCAAGTTTTTGTGTACCGGTGCCGAAATATTTAATTCGTTTACTGCCGCATTTTGGGCAAATTGTGGGCGGCGTCTGTTCAATTTCACAATGATGACATTTCAAAGTTTTGTCGGTAATGTGATAATGCATAGAAATTCCACATTCCGGACAACAAATAACTTTGCCACAATCCCTGCACATTATGAAAGTTGAATAGCCACGTGCGTTCAAAAGTAAAATTGCCTGCTGCTGATTTTCTAAAGTTTCTTGCAACAAATTTTTCAGTGCAGAACTTAAAACGCTTTTATTTCCGGCTTTTAATTCGGCGCGCATATCGACTAATTCAACTTCCGGTAAAGGATTATTTGAAATTCTGTGCGAAAGTTGCAGATAACCTAGCTTGCCAATTTTAGCGCGGTAAAAAGTTTCAAAACTCGGCGTTGCACTTCCAAAAATTATTGCTGCTTTTTGAATTTTTGCGAATTCTTCAGCGATAATTTTTGCGTGGTAAAAAGGCGGCGCGTCTTGCTTGTAGGAGCTGTCTTGTTCTTCGTCAATGACAATCAATCCGACGTCATCAAGCGGCGTAAAAATCGCACTGCGCGCCCCAATTACAATTCCAACTTCGCCCTTGCGAATTTTATAAAAAATATCATTGCGTTCATTGATACTCAACTTGCTGTGAATTACCAAAACGTCCGGAAAATACGCCTTAAAACTTTTGACGATCTGTCCGGTTAAAGAAATTTCCGGCACTAAAATTAAAGCGCGTCTGCCGAGTTGTCTAACAATTTTTGTAAGTTCAATGTAGACTTGAGTTTTGCCGCTGCCTGTTACGCCGTGCAATAAAAAGCCCGCGTGCATTTTCATTTTCAAAAAAAGTTGTACCGTATCGACGGCTTTTTTTTGTTCGTCAGTAAGTTTAATTTCCTTTTGAACAATTTCAACATTTGCGTAACTGTCGCGCAGTATTCGGCGGCTTTCTTTTACGATTAATTTTTTTTCAAGCAAAGTTTTTATTATGCTTGAACGATTTTTTATTTCTTTAAGCGGAATTTCGCCGCGTTCGCGCAGATTTTGCAAAAAATTTTCTTGAGTTTTTGTGAGTTTTACTTCAGAAAAATTTTCAGCCGGCTTTATTATAAATTCAAATTTTGGAGTAGTTTTTTTGCTGTGGTTGCCCGCCATAAAAAGTGCCATTGCCTGTGAAAGTGGACACAAATAAAAATCCGCTATCCAACTTGCCATTTTTGACATTTGCGGCGTAAACCAAATTTCCTCGTCCACAACGTCTTTTATTTCCTTTAATTCAAAGTCAAAATTTTCATCTGTATTTTTTACTTCCATTATAAAGCCGTCAACAATTTGTTTGCCGAAAGGCACAATGACGCGCCAGCCTTTTTCAAGGAAATTAAATTTTTCCGGTACGGCGTAAGTGTAACTTTGCAAAATATTTTTCGCCGTAAGATTTATGCAAATTTCTGCTACCAGCATTTTCTCACCTCAAATGGAAGTGAATTTTAACATTAGCCGCCATTTGTTGCAAGTTCAAAAATGACTGTGCACAATATTTGAAAATTTTATTTGGACACAAAAAAACCTTTAACTTGTCTAATCGGCTAAAAATCCCTAATCCTTAGCCCCTAAATTTGCTCATACATTTCAAGTTAAAGGCGTAAAATTTTTATTTCTAAAAAAGCCCCGAAAAACCTTCGAGGCGTTAAATTCTATGTGGAGCCGGCTAAGGGACTCGAACCTTCGACCTACGCATTACGAATGCGTTGCTCTACCAACTGAGCTAAGCCGGCGTTCTCTAAAAACTTTGCAAAGTTTAACATTGCCGCTTTAAATTGTCAAGATAAAATCCTATTCTTGAAAAAGTTTTACGTTTGAAATATAATGAATTACTTATTTGAAAGGAGTAAGATAAAAAATGAAAGTTATTCTTCAAGAAGATGTAAAAAAAATTGGAGCGAAAGGCGATATTGTAGAAGTTGCGGACGGCTACGGCAGAAATTATCTTTTGCCGCGCAAATTAGCTATTGTTGCAAATGATGCAAATTTACACGTTGCAAAAACCAACGCCGAAAATAAAGCCCGCCGCGCTCAACAAGAGGCTGACGAGGCAAAACTTTTGGGTTCACAACTTGAAAAAGTTTCTGTAAAAATTCCTATCAAAATTGGTAAAGACGGTAAACTTTTTGGCAGTGTAAGCGGCAGCGATGTTGCTAAGGCTCTCAAAAAAGAACGTAATGTAAATATCGATAAGCGCAAAATTACAATTCAAGGCGAAGTTACCGGAATTGGAACTTACGACGCAATTATTAAACTTCACCCTGAAACTTCCACAAAAATAAAAGTTGTCGTAGTCGAGGCTTGATAACGTGTTAAAAAATTTTTTCGGCGCAATTAAACGCACTTTTTCCGGCAAAAAAAATATTCCTATGCAACCGCGCAATGTAACTGATATTGACAGAGAAATTTCCGCGCTGTATGAAATTGTTATTGAGGCAATGGGCTCTGACAGATTAGTTTTGCAGGCGGGAAGAATGGACGCACTCCGGCTTTTACGTTCAAATAATCCAAGTGAAAGAGTTTTGGCATTGCGCCGAATTTTGGAAGAAAATCCTACAATAGGTCCGCCCCCGCCAAAATCTGAACTTCAAGCCGAAATTGCCAAACTTTCAGAATTGCTGGCTGATATTATCGCACGCCGTCAAGTCGAAGATAAAATTGATAAGAAAGTTTCAGAAAAACTGGAACGCGACCATCAAGAATACGTCAAAGATATTCGTATGCAGATTTTAAAGGAAGAAAAACCTGCAGATGAAACGCCGCACGACGCCAAAAAACGTGAACAAATTGAACAGCTTGAAAAAGTACAGCTAACTCAATCTGTAATGGAATTACTGCGCCCAAAAACCCTTGAAGAAATTGTAGGGCAAGAACGCGCCGTTAAATCTTTGAAGGCAAAATTGGCGTCGCCTTATCCGCAACATTTGATTTTGTATGGACCACCCGGCGTCGGTAAAACTACTGCCGCCCGCCTTGTACTTGAAGACGTGAAAAATTTAGACTACAGCCCTTTTGCTGAAAATGCTCCCTTTGTTGAAACTGACGGGACAACTTTAAGATGGGATCCGCGGGATATGACTAATCCGCTTTTAGGCAGTGTTCACGATCCAATTTATCAAGGCGCGCAAAAATCTTTGGCAGAAAGTGGCGTACCCGAGCCTAAGCCCGGACTTGTTACTGACGCGCACGGCGGGATTTTATTCATTGATGAAATTGGCGAAATGGATACAATGTTACAAAACAAATTGTTAAAAGTTTTGGAAGATAAACGCGCCTATTTTGAATCTGCCTACTACGACCCAACAGATGAAAGAGTTCCAAAATATGTAAAAATGCTTTTTGAAAACGGCGCGCCCGCTGATTTTGTTTTAATTGGAGCTACAACCCGTGATTCAAGTTCGATAAATCCTGCGCTACGTTCGCGTTGTGCGGAAATTTATTTTGAGCCCTTGACGCCCGCGCATATTGTCGAAATTGTAAAAAACGCCGCCTCAAAGTTAAAAGTCGAACTTGAAAATGGTATTGCAGAAACTATTTCTGAATATACGATTGAAGGGCGAAAGGCGATTAATATTTTGGCGGACGCTTACAGCTTAGCACTTTCTGAAAATGCCGAAAATATTAAAATTACCAAAAATCATATTTACGAAGTCGCGCAGGTCTCAAGATTGTTTCAGTACGTTACAAAAAAGGCGTCAAGTAAATCTGCTGTTGGACACATTTTCGGCTTAGGTGTCAGCGGTTTTATCGGCTCGGTTATTGAAATTGAGGCGGTAGTTTTTCCGGCTGAAAAAGGCAAAGGTACAATTCGCTTTAACGAAACTGCAGGAAGTATGGCAAAAGATTCAGTTTTCAACGCGGCGTCCGTTTTGCGAAAAGTTACGGGCAAAGATATTCACGATTTCGACGTTCATATAAATGTAATTGGCGGCGGCAATATTGACGGACCGAGCGCGGGTACTGCGATTTTATCTGCGTTAATCAGCGCAGTTACCGGCAAAAAAATTCGTCAAGATGTTGCAGTTACGGGAGAAATTTCACTGCAGGGCAAAGTTCGTCCGGTCGGTGGCGTCTTTGAAAAAGCTTATGGCGCAAAACAAGCCGGTATTAAAACTTTGGTAATTCCAAAAGAAAATTCTAAGGATATTCCGCAAAATCATTTGGGATTGAAAATTCACGCCGTCGAAACTGCCGAAGAGGCTTTCAAATATATCTTTGACGAAGAAATTAATTTTTTAGAGGAAAAATAAAATTTATTTGCGTTTACTTCCAAAAAGTAAATGCAATTTTTTTTATTTTGCAAAACTTTTAATTCAATAAATTGATAATTAATTTTCAAAAAATTTTTTCAGTTTTTTAATTAAAAACACTTGCTAAAATTTAAATGGTGTATTAAAATTTCTTTAAATCATTTTTAGAAAGTTGGTGTTAGCGGAAAGAAAAAATTTTTAAGTTTTTGACGCACTTGCAGGATTAACGGATTTATTTTGGGTTGTTTTATTTTTATTGAGTGCGTCAGTAAGTTGCAGTTTTGAGACTGCGTGCCGTTATAATTTTTGTTTTATTTTAAGGAGGGTAAACATGGAAGGGAATTCAGCATTTGATAAGTTTATAGGTATTATGGCTAGTTTTGCTGAAATCAAAGTAGTTGCTGCGTTGCGTGACGGATTTATTATGACAACGCCTTTTACAATCGTTGGTTCAGTCTTTCTATTGCTGGCAAATTTACCAATTCCAGGCTACAATGAAATGATGGTAGCAAAATTTGGTTATGAATGGGCGGCTCCGTTGTATGCAGTTTTCGGCGGAACATTTAACGTTTTGGGCGTTATCTGTTGTTTGTCCGTTTCATACAAATATACAGAGGCTGAAGGTTGCAACGCTATTATGGCGGCGATTCTTTCTTTCTGTGCATTCGTAATGGTTATGCCTTCAAGTGTTGCTGTTGGCAGTGAAGGCGTTGCAAATGAAGTTATTCCGAAACTTTGGACAGGCAGTAACGGTATTATTTCCGGTATGTTAATCGCACTTTTCACAAGTGTTATTGCGGTTTACTGCGAAAAAAATCATCTTGGCTTAAAAATGCCGCCGTCCGTTCCTTCAGGCGTTACTCGTGCATTTGAGGCTTTGACACCTGGTGCGATCGTTTTCACAACTGCGGCTATTGTTTTTGGTCTTTGCAAATTTGTAGGCGATACAACTTTCCCGCAACTTTTGTTTGATATGATTCAATCGCCGTTGCAAGGTATTACAGACTCCGTACTTGGCGGTACAGTCTTTTCACTTTTGCAAACAATTCTTTTCTGGGCTGGTATTCACGGACCTAACGTCGTAGGCGGCGTTATGAACCCGATTATGACAGCTAACGCACTTGAAAATCAGGCGTTGATTGAAGCGGGCGTAGATCTTGCAACAGATCCCCGCGCTCATATCCTTACAATTCAAGTTTTCGACGTTTTCATGAAACCGGCAGGTTGCGGCGCGACAGTTGGCTTGTTAATTTCCGGCTGGCTCTTCGCAAAATCTGAACAAGTACGCGCAATTATCAAACTCGGTACTGCGCCCGGTATTTTCAATATCAATGAACCGATTATCTTCGGTCTTCCTATCGTTTTCAATCCTTACATGCTCGTTCCTTTTAGTCTTGCAATGTGGGCGGCAATGTTAATAACTTATTTCTCAATTTCAATGGGCTTTATGACGCCGTTTGGCGCGGTACAAGTTCCGTGGACAACCCCGCCACTTCTTTCCGGCTTATTGTTACAAGGTTTACCCGGCTTGATTGTTCAGGCTATAATTATTGCAACTTCAACCGTTATTTATACTCCTTTCTTGAAGGCGCAAGATAACGCGGCTCTCAAAGAAGAAGCTGAAGCGGCTGAAGAATAATTCGTTAAAATCAGTTGGCGGCGAAAAATTGCCCGTTGACTGTAAATATTAATAAATTTTTAAAGGAGTGTGTTTTTCATTATGGCAAAGAAAATTATTCTTCTCTGTGCAGGCGGTATGTCAACCAGTATGCTCGTCAAAAAGATGAAAGAAGCAGCAGCAGCTGAAGGCAATGGCGATTGGGAAATTGCAGCATTCCCGCAAGCAGACGCAAAAGAAAAAGCAGCCGATGCAGACTGCATCCTTCTCGGACCGCAGATTCGTTTTGCAAAAGGTAAAGTTCAGGAAGCTTGCCCCGGTGTTCCGATTGACGCTATCGACATGAAGATTTATGGTCGTATGGACGGCAAAGGCGCAATCGCTATCGCTAAAAAATTGATGGGTATGTAATTTATCGCAAAATAATTTCAATTTGGAGGCATAATAATGGAAGGTTTAGAACTCACTGCATTTGAAATTATTTCCGCAGTAGGCACAGCGCGCAGTTGCTATATCGAATCAATTCAAAAAGCCAAAGAAGGCGACTTCGAGGGAGCTAAAAAATTAATTACAGAGGGCGACGAAATGTTTGTACAAGGACATCACGCCCACGCAGAACTTCTCACCCACGAAGCAGAGCACGGACAAGGCAGCGCGGTTTCCTTAATCATTCTTCACGCAGAAGATCAGCTTATGAGCGCGGAAGGTTTTAAGACGATCGCACTTGAATTCATCGATTTGTATAAGAGACTCGCAAAGTAATTTAGAATAATTTTTCCGGCAAAAGAGTAGGCAGTTGATTTAATCACTGTCTACTTTTTTAGTAGGAGGATTCAAAATGTACAAAATTATTGCCTGCGATTTGGACGAAACATTACTTCGCAGAGACAGAAAAATTTCTGAAAAAGATAAACAATCTATCGCCAAACTAAAAGATTTGGGCGTAAAATTTGTACCGGCAAGCGGCAGAAATTATGTAAGCATTGACGCGCAATTAAAGGAGCTCGGAACTTTTGACGCCGAAAACGAATATGTAATTTCTTTCAACGGCGGTGCAATTACCGAAAATAAAAATCATAAACTTTTGCATTTTGACGGTATACCTTTTGAACTTGCCGAAGAATTTTACAGGCGCGGTTTAACTTATGATGTTTGCGTTCACGTTTACACTTTAGATAATGTTTACGCTTATAATTTTTTCCAAAACGAAAAAGACTATGTTGCAGGGCGAATGGCTGTACAAGAAACTTTTGAAAAGAATCTTGATTTTCTCAAAGGTCAAGAAATTGTAAAATGTTTGTACGCGAATACAGATACAAATTATTTGCGCAAAATTGCAGACGAACTCAAAGATATTACCGGCGATGTTGACGTTTCCTACTCTTCCAATCGTTACCTCGAATTCAATCGTCGCGGGGTTAATAAAGGCGCAGGACTTAGCAAGCTTGCCGAAATTTTGGGCGTCGATATGAAAGATACCATTGCTATTGGCGATAATTGGAATGATGCCTCAATGATTAAGGCGGCGGGCTTGGGCGTCGGCGTTGCAAATGTTGTTCCGGATATGCGCAGTATTTGCGATTATATCTGCGAAAAAGATTGTGAAAACAGCGCAGTTTCTGAAGTCATTCAAAAATTTATTTTCGACAAAATTTAATTTAAGGGCAGTTTTTTATCAAGCTAAGGAAAATGTATTAAAATGAATTTACAAGGCGTGCCACGTTGAAATTTTCGCCCGTTTTGACGATATTTAAAATCATATTGCTGACAAATTAAAAATTTATTTTCGACAAAATTTAATTTAAGGGCAGGTTTTTATCAAGCTAAGGAAAATGTATTAAAATGAATTTACAAGGTGTGCTACGTTGAAATTTTGGGCTGTTTTGGCGATATTTAAAATCATATTGCTGACAAATTAAAAATTTATTTCGACAAAATTTAATTTAAGGGCAGTTTTTTATCAAGCTAAGGAAAATGTATT
>CALGGV010000163.1 GCA_937915725.1 uncultured Selenomonadales bacterium | reverse complement strand
AAATGAGTGAATCAGAATTTGATGAAGTTATTGCAACGAATTTGAAGGGCGTTTTTAACTGCACAAAAGCCGTATCACGGATTATGATGAAAAAGCGCAGCGGAAAAATCGTTAATATGGCATCGGTTGTCGGGCTGATGGGGAATGCAGGGCAGACAAATTACGCGGCGGCAAAGGCAGGAATTATCGGCTTTACAAAATCTGCAGCAAAAGAATTGGCGGCGCGTGGAGTCACAGTTAATGCTATTGCGCCCGGTTTTATCAACACAGATATGACGGCTACACTTCCCGAAAAAATCAAGGAAGAAACTTTAAATCAAATTCCACTGGGAAAATTTGGAACTCCTGAAGACGTGGCAAATTTAGCGGCGTTTTTAGTCTCTGAACAGGCGGCTTACATTACCGGTCAAGTTATCAATGTTGATGGCGGAATGGTAATGTAGGGGCAAAAAATTTTCTCACGAAAAATTTTTTAAGGAGGTGAAACAATGTCAACTTTTGATAGAGTCAAAAAGATTGTGGTTGAACAACTCGGCGTTGAGGCTGATGAAGTTCAGATGTCTTCAACATTCGTTGACGATTTGGGCGCAGATTCACTGGATATAGTAGAATTGATTATGGCGTTCGAGGAAGAATTTAATATCGAAATTCCGGACGAAAAAGCCGAAAAAATTAAAACCGTTGAAGATGTTGTAAAATACATTGACGAAGTTTAAAAAAATACATTGATTAAAAATGAAATCCCGTGAAATAACTTCGCGGGATTTTTTTAACTTAGCAGTCTTAATTGACAGGCAAATTTGTCAAGATTATAATAAAAAAGGTAAAAAAGTACCGGCAAAAAAGATTGGAGGTCTGCCTGTGAAACTTCCGGAACTAAAAATAGGAAACAAAGTAGCCAAAATACCAATAGTGCAGGGCGGAATGGCAATTCGTTTGTCAACGGCAAGACTTGCGGCGGCAGTCGCTAATGAAGGCGGTATAGGTTTAATAGCGGCGTCGGGAATGAGTCATCCGGAATTGCGTTACGAAATAAAATTGGCGCGTTCCCTAACAGATGGAATTATTGGAATAAATATTATGGTGGCGGCGTCAGATTTTGCAGGAATAGTACGGACGGCGATTGACGCAGGAATAGATTTAATAGTAGCAGGGGCGGGATTTTCACGCGATATTTTTGGGCTCGGCAAAGAATCCGGTACGCCAATAGTTCCAATAGTTTCTTCAGTTAAGCTTGCGAAAATTTCGGAAAAGCTCGGCGCGTCTGCAATAGTGGTTGAGGGCAAGGAAGCGGGCGGACACTTAGGCACAGATATTTCTGCGCGAGAATTAATCCCGCCAATTCGTGCGGCTGTAAAAATTCCGGTAATTGCGGCAGGCGGCGTTTTGAACGGCAAAGATATTGTTGATATGCTGAAAATGGGAGCAAACGGCGTTCAAATGGGCTCCAGATTTGCGGCAAGTCTTGAATCCAACGGCGCGCCCAGTTTGAAGGAATATTATTTAAAATCGCAACCTGAAGATGTTGTAGTTATAAGCAGTCCTGTTGGTTTACCCGGGCGCGCAGTTCGTACCCCTTTTTCAAAAAGAGTTATGGAAGGCAAAGTTCCGCCAAAAACTTGTGATTCTTGCTTAAAAGCTTGCAAACATAATTTTTGTATTGTTAGGGCGTTGACGCGGGCGCAGCAGGGCGATTTGGAAACGGGCTTAGTATTTACCGGCGAATATATGCCGCGTATCAAAGAAATTTTGCCGGTTAAAGAAATTATCCGCCAACTTGTAAACGAGGCAGAGGATAATTTTGTAGTGTGATAAAGTTACATTTTTTATTATTCCACTACAACGAAGGGAGCGTTTTAATTGAAAAATCGAGTAGTCATTACAGGGCTGGGACCCGTAACGCCTATTGGAATTGGTAAAGAAAATTTTTTCGCAGGGTTAAAAG
>CALGGV010000162.1 GCA_937915725.1 uncultured Selenomonadales bacterium | reverse complement strand
GCTTATCTGCATTAAATTTTATTCACGTCAAAAATTATTTTTTCAACACGCTCTAATTCATAGTGTCCACTTTTGCATTTCGACGCTCCACAGGCTTAAATTCCCCGCTAACTTAAGACTATACAGGCGATATTTAGGATAGGCAACATAAAAATTTTCTGTAACGGCTTTCACCTCCTTATAAAATTTTTCAGCTTTTTAAAAATTTTCTTAGCTGTTACTCAGCCTCCTTAAAAGTTTAAGGGCTAGAAAATTTAAATCCCCTAGCCCCCGTTTCCTTATCTTCCTAGAGATTTCCGATAAAAGTACTAACAATTTGCCCGTAATTGCTCTGCAAAGTAACTGTGGAAAAATTCTCCGTCCTTTTGCAATAAATTCAAAACTTTTTAGAGTTGGAAAAAGTAGTAAATGCCCTGCAAAGTAAAGAAAAATTCTCCGTCCTTTGCAACAAATTCAAAACTTTTTAGAGTTGGAAAAAGTAGTAATTGCCCTGAAAAGTAAAGAAAAATTCTCCGTCCTTTGCAACAAATTCAAAATTTTTTAGAGTTGGGAAAAGTAGTAAATGCCCTGCAAAGTAACTGTGGAAAAATTCTCCGTCCTTTGCAACAAATTTAAAACTTTTTAGAGTTGGGAAAAGTAGTAAATGCCCTGCAAAGTAAAGAAAAATTCTCCGTCCTTTTGCAACAAATTTAAAACATTTTAGAGTTTGAAAAAGTTAAAAATTTGCCCATAATTGCCCTTTATAACGAAGTAGGCGCACGTTTTAACTTCAAGGGTACATTTATATCAAAAAACTTTTTGAACGCCCTTAAAAATCGATTTTTTTTAATTTTTAAAATTAGGTATGATATTCGCCGTTGATTTTAACGTAGCCGTAGGAAAAATCACAACTCCAAACTGTAGCATCAACTTCACCGAGTCCCAATTCAATGTCAACAACAATATCTTTTGCCGCCATAACTTTTTTAACGGCGTCCGCGTCAAATTTCAAAACTAATCCATCAGAATAAACCGGAATACCGCCAAATTTGATAACGGTTTTTTCAGGATTAATTTTAACTTGAGAATATCCTACCGCACAAATAGCACGTCCAACATTGGGATCTTCGCCGAAAAACGCGCACTTCATCAGCGGCGAATTTGCAATAGCCATTCCAACTTTTTTTGCGTCTGCGAAAGATTTTGCGCCGTGAATATTATATGTTAAAAATTTGGTTGCGCCTTCACCATCGGCGGCGATTCTCTTCGTAATTTCTATGCACATTTCTTTTAACACGGTGTAAAATTTAACGAAGTCAGCATTTTTTTCAGTGATTTTTTTATTGCCTGCCGCGCCGTTCGCCATAACAATTACCATATCGTTTGTTGAAGTATCGCCGTCAACTGTCAACATATTAAAGCTAAACTCGGTAATTTCGCTTAAAGCCTCTTGTAAAAGTTTTTGTTCAATGTCAATATCGGTTGTAATGAAACAAAGCATTGTTGCCATATTTGGCATAATCATTCCGGAACCTTTTGCTATTGCGCCGAGTCGAATTTCTTTGCCGTCAATTTCAATTTCCGTCGCGCAGGATTTAGAATAAGTATCTGTAGTGATAATAGCATTGCCCGCGTTGACGCTACCTTCAGTTGAAAGTTCCTTTGTTGCGGCTTTAATCCCCGCTTCCATTTTATCCATTGGAAGATTGACGCCAATTACGCCCGTTGACGCAACAATTACATCATCTTGACGGCAATTTAATTCTTTGGCTGCAATGTCTGCCATTTTTTCAGCGTCTCTAATTCCCTGTTCACCAGTACAAGCATTAGCACAGCCTGCATTTGCAACTACTGCATGTGCACAGCCTGTATCGACAACAATTTTACTTACACGGACGGGCGCGGCGGCTACTTGATTTTGAGTAAAAACTCCTGCCACTGCCGCCTCTTTTTCAGTATAAATTAATGCAACGTCAAGATTTCCGCTTTTTTTTATTCCTGCGCGAACGCCTGCCGCCTTAAATCCCTGTGGATAAGTAACTCCCGCTAATTTGTGTTTTTCACTAAACATTTTTTGAAAACTCCTTTTGGTAGTTTTTCCCCTAACCCCTAACCCTTAATCCTTAGCCCCTAAATTACCATGGGGTAAATTGCCAACGCGCCTCCCAATCATGACGCTTTTGACGCCAACGAATAATAGCCGTTGAACAATGTAAATCACGATACCAATAATAATCAACATCTTTAAGGCTGTGATCTTTAGTATCGAATTTTAAACCAATTACAAATCTGTCTTTGTCAGTAAGCCGATAACTTATTCCGGTAGAAAATCTGTTTGAGTAGCTGTCATTATCAAAATCATAAAGCGAATTTTGAGAAGTATTTTTAGTGTAGTCATAGGCGGCATAAGCAGCAAAACGGTCATCAAATTCTTTGAAAAGTTTTATCCCATAATTTAAACCGCGTACACTTTGCTTGCCGCTCCACGGCGATTTTACATTATCTTTTGTAATTTTATAACTGGTGCTAAGAAAAAGCGTATAATTTTTATTAAGGTTAATTGCATCGTGCGCTAATCCAATTTCAAATTCTTGGTGTGTACTTGAAACATTATTTGCGCTCCAATTACCAACTTCATATTCAAAACTATAAGTCATTGGCAAATTATCAAAATGTTTGGCGTAATATAAATCAAGCCCCGGCTCTTTTTTTATCCAACGCCCGTCACTGTCGTAATAATAACCGTACAACGCCCGCGCCGAAAAATGACGAAGATTATAATGAAATTCGGTATTACTGCGGACGCCCTGTTTACTGTTAACGTGCGCGTTGATTATATATTTAAAATGCTCGTTAAAGACAGGAAATTCAAAATGATCTTCGATATACACGCCTCTTTTAGAATCGTAACCTGCGCGCGGAAAATACGGCTGCGCGTTACTTTCCAATTTTCGCTCGTCATATTTTTTTGTACCGACAACAACTTCACCTATCCAAAGTTTTATATCGTACATTCTGATAATTTGTTCGGGCCAAATTTCCATTCTTTTTGCGCTAACTCGATAATCCGGGCTTTTTGCGCCGCACTTTGTCTGATAGGCATCATAAGCTACAATATGGTCGGGGTAAAATTCAAAACGTTTTCCTGCAATATAATATTCGCCGGCTTTACCTTTGACATTTTCCATTGTACCTTGTTTTGTGCCGTAATTGTAAAAAGTGTTATAGCCGTCCAAACTTACACGCGGAGCATTTTCTGTGAATTGCAAAACGTGCGCCTTGCCTTTAACGTGAATATCTTGAGTTTTAAGATTTCCGCTGGCGTCCGGACTTTGAAAACGATAACCTTCAAGCTGAATAATATCGACGTGTCCTTTTGCAGTAAATTCGCCGGTTAAAGTATTGTAGGTTAAATCATCGCCTTCAAACGCGGCGGGAATTGGTTCGCCTTCTTCAATCGGTTTTGGGAGGCGTTGTTTAGTTTCTTCAATATCTTCAATTAATTTTTTTTGTTCGTCAGTAAGTTCTTTGGCGCGCTGTTCACGGCGGCGATTTTCTATGTAGTCAAAAGTTTCTGTTCCCGTATCTGAGCTGGATTTATAAACCGCCTGCGCCTTTGGAATTTCAGCCGCTGAAAAATTTATTCCGAATGTGCAAAAAGTCGCCAAAATTATTTTTTTCGTTTTGCTAATCTTCAACATTGCTCAACCCGCCATTATCCTCTTCATTAAAATTTAAATCCGCCGTTTCAAGTTGCAAGCCGTAAATATTCACAGTTTTTTTAGTTTGAACAAAAAATTCAGTACCGGCGGGAATTTCAATATTTTTTCCGCGCACCATAACTTTATTCCAGTCGTCATTTAAATTCATTCCAACTAAACTTGCGCCGGAAATCATTTCTTGCGCTGTCATTTCTTTTTTGGATTCTTCGCCGACGTAAATTTCAATATTATTGCCGTCGATACATTTCAGCGTTTGAAAATCGATTTTAATTTTGCCGTTTGTACCTGTCCAGCCTTTCGCCTTTCTTACGCTTGCAACCGTACCTTTGCCGCGCAGTCCTTTTGCAAAAATTAATTTGCCGTCGATAAAAACATTTTCGGCAACCTTAAAATCTATCACGTCGTCAACTTGCAAAGTTTTTGAATCTATGGTTTTTGTCAACGCAACTTTTATCAAAATATCATTCGGAATTTGCATTTCGGCTAAAGGAATTTGTTCAGTGCCGAATGACGCCTGCGCGAGTGTGTCAATTCTTTTTATCAAGGTGTTTTCGGAAGTTTTGCCCAAAATTTCCCTCTCAATTTTTTCAAGGCGTTTAATAATACTTTCGCCGGAAACTTCATGGTAAACGTTCCATTCAACGGCGTTAATTTTTGCAAGAATGCTGGGAGTTCCAATGTTGCCATACAAAATTTCGTAAATTGAATTAATTCGGACGTTCATATTTCCCTGTAAATTTTTGCCGGAAAAATCTTTTTCAAGGCGGTTAATTCTATCCAAAATTGCGCCTGTTTGCTCTGCGCCGTAAATGTCCTGCTCTATTTCAATTAGTTTTGAATTTGCAGAATCGCCCGCCGCCCAAACTGTAAGCGGTAACAAAAAAATTATTAGTGCAGTAAAAAAAATTTTTTTCAAATTATTCACCTCCATAAAGTACAATATTGACAATATCGCCCATTAAAGATTTATCAGAGTAAGATTTTGCCGTGCGCGCCGTAAAATCTGATTTAATTTCAGTGCGTTCATCATATGAAAGCGTGCGCGTCGAACGTATTATATAATTTTTTGCCGCGTGATTTATCTGCAAGTCTATAACTTCCATTTGATTTAAATTCAAGCGAATAATTACCATATCTACGCTAAAAATATTTTGATTCTCAAGTTTTATCGTGTCAATGTCGATAAAATAACCGAAATCATCATTTGAATCTATAAATTTTAAATCTTCTGCCGCGCAGATATTCAAATTCAAAAAAAATATCGCCGCAACCGCCACCAAAAATTTTTTTAACAAATTAAAAACTCCCAATTAATAAATTTTGCGGCTATTAGTATAATCCTTAATTAAAATCTACGCAAGAATTTTAGTTTATAGTTTGACAAAGGAATAGTTTGATATTTTATAATTATCAAGCTAGGGAAAGGAGTTAAAAAAAATGGCTACTCAAGTTACTACCAGCGGCGAAGGAGCTTTTACTTTCGTCGGTAAGGTTTATAAAATAAGCGGGGATCCCGATAACGTAATTTTTAATATTGACG
>CALGGV010000161.1 GCA_937915725.1 uncultured Selenomonadales bacterium | reverse complement strand
AAAATCCAAATTCCAATGAAAGTTGACTCAAGAAAAAAAGCCGTCAACGCCTCAAGTGCAAGCGGCGCGCCGAAAATATCGCCCATAAATCTTGCATATTCCGACCAGTTCATACCAAAATGAAATTCTTGCACAATTCCCGTTACAACACCCATTGAAAAATTAATCAAAAAAATCGTTCCGAAAAATTTTACAAGCTTTTTTAATTTAAGTCTTTCTTCGTAACTGCCGCTGTTAATGTACCACGTCTCAAGCAGAGCCACAAAAATTGATAAGCCCAAAGTTACCGGCACAAAGAAAAAATGATAGAACGTCGTTATTGCGAATTGTAACCTTGATAAAATAAGTGCGTCCATAAAAAAAATCCCTTCTTTCGCAGATTTAGGGAATTAAAAAAGTCCGGAGTTTTGAATGAAGGCGGAAATTTTTGGGACGTCATCTATTTGCCGCCCTGAAAAATTTTTTGAAAATTAATCAGGAACGGCTCAAAGAATGTTAAATCGAATTCGCTTGAATCCTTGCGGACAATTCGATATTTATGGCGTTATCGTTGCTATTATTGCATTTGCGAAATTTAGAATTTGCGCCCAACCTACCCAATCGCTATGTAAAATTTCGATGAAAGCAACCGAAATTAATTACAACCACGATTCAATAGCTTAGTTTTGGATTGTGCAATAGGGAAATGGGCAAATGCCTGCTATGTGCCGCACCCAGTCGCTGACCTATGGTGCTTGCGAAAAAACAACAAAATGCAGAACAGCCCCTTCAAGCGTAGGAAAGCTATGCTTTCTCCACATCGACAATTAATACTTTCATTTTATGCAGCCTCTTAGTTCATCTGCATCTGAACCGATTCCGCCAAAAACTCTGCCCTCATTCAAAACTCCGGACAATTTTTTTACAACGAATAATATTCCTCAAAAATTTCTTCAGAAGAGGTATTTACAGAAAATGGCCAAACATAATCAACTTCGGTATTTTTAACAATATCCTCAATTTTGGGCGAAAGTTCCGCAGACTCTTTGAATAATTTTGTAGCTAAATCACGCGCTTTATTTCTGTCAAAATTAATGGTTTTTACTGTTTCAACATCATAGCGATAGGTAGTTTGGTTGCCTTCATTATTAAAAATGTAACCGACGCCGCTATTTCTCTTAATAACACTGCTACTCTCGGCATGGCGCAATAAACGCAAACTAATTACCAAAGAACGACGTTTTTTATTTATGTCAACTGCAGTATCAATATCGAAATTCATTTTTAATTTGGCGTCGTGAATTGCTGTATCAAGTTTTTCGCGTTCTTCAAGTACAACCAATAAAAAATCTATAACCATATCCGGTGAATATTTCTTTTTATCGCGCTCTGTAACGTCTATTACTTCATCAATTTGATTTGCAACAGCCTTTGAACGAAAGTGTTTTTCTTCAACGTTAAACAAATTTGAATCGTTTCTCAAATAATTTTTAAAGTATTCAAACAGGGCGTTCAACTGTTTCTGATAAAAAAAAGCCATTTTTAAATTCATATATATCACCTCTTTGAAATTATAACAAACGTCAAAAATACTTGCAACTATTTTTTTAGCACGTTTAAGGCGTCTTTCTTACACAAAAGGTATAAAAATATCTGCCGCGCCGCCGAAAGTCGATTTTGGGGCGTATAAAGCGATTTTTCAAAATTTCAAATTTCGACAGTTTCAAAAATTTTTACAGTGAAACGATTAACCCTTTGAAAGGGTTTCTACGGCGCGTGAGAGCCGCGACAAGGCGTCTTTCTTCCCCAACAGATATAAAATCTCTACCACGCCGCCGGGTGTTACTTTCTGCCCTGATAAAGCGATTCTCAAAGGCCACATAACCGTCCCCGTTTTCAAGCCTGAACTTTCGGTAAAAGCAGAAATTTTTGCATTCAAATTTTCAAAATTCCAATCTTCGACAGTTTCAAGAATTTTTATCACCGGCTCAATAATTTCTACAGATTTTTCGATTGTAACTTTGTTTCGCTTGTTAATGAAAAGCTCGGTGTCAAACGGCGGCATTTCCATTAAAAATTTAATCATTGCAGGAATTTCGCTAAGTTTGGCAACGCGGGTTTTCAGCAAACTTGAAAGGTAAACTTTTTTTGCAGAAAGATTTTCATTAAGCGTACCAAAAAATTTATCGGCAGCCTTTGCAAATTCTTCATCAGTCATTGCCTTAAAATATTCGCCGCTCATCCAGTCAAGCTTGTTGTAGTCGAAAACTGCGGGCGATTTACTCAAGCCGTCCA
>CALGGV010000160.1 GCA_937915725.1 uncultured Selenomonadales bacterium | reverse complement strand
AAAAATTTTTCTAAAGTTTTTTCGTTTGAACTTTTGCCAAAGTACGAGCCTATCAAAAATAATATCAGTGAAATTGTTATCCCTATTGTAATTTGGTGAAGATTTAAAATTTTGAAGCCCGCCGCTTGCGTTGCACAGTATATTATTGTACCGCCTATCATTTTTTCACAGCAAAAATATTTTGAAATATTGTCAACTTTTTTAAAGATTAGGATTTAGTTTATTTAATTTGGGAAAAATTTTTCTAAAGTTTTTTCGTTTGAACTTTTGCCAAAGTACGAGCCTATCAAAAATAATATCAGTGAAACTGTTATCCCTATTGTAATTTGGTGAAGGTTTAAAATTTTAAAGCCCGCTGCTTGCGTCGCACAGTAAATTATTGTACCGCCTATCATTGAAAATAATGCTCCTGTCTTGTTTGCTTTTTTCCAAAATAAGCCGAGTAAAAGTGTCCAGAAAAATGCCGTCTCAAGCCCGCCAAATGCAAACATATTTATTAACCAAATTAAGCTCGGCGGCGTCAACGCTATAAAAAAAACTGCGCCACCAATTATCGCCGTCGTTGCCATTGATAAAATTCTTAACTTTGAACTTTCAACCGGCTGATTATTTTTTTCTTTGTAATGAAGGTAAACATCTTTGATAATCGCACTTGACGCCACGATTAATAAGCCGGAAATTGTAGAAATTGACGCCGCCAAAGGTCCAATTATCGCAAGTCCGACCAATTCTTTTGGCATTACCGTTACAATCGTTGTTGGAATAATATTGTCAACGCCGCCGTAATCTGCAGGACTTCCCGTTAAAACGCCGTGCGCCAAAATCCCCGTGAAATTTATTCCAATGTTCATAAATCCAACAACAACCGTACCGATTAACATTGCGCTGTGCAAGCCTTGAGTATTTTTATAACTTATCCCGCGCACGACTGATTGTGGAAGGGCGATTGTACAAATTCCAACTAAAAGCCATTGCGTAAAATAAATCGTCCACGGCATATTTCCAAATGAAAACGGCTCCAACATTTCCGGATGATTATTTTCAATCGAAGTCATAATTTGTTCATAACCGCCGCCGGCTTGTAAAACATAATGCAATAGCAAAACTATACCTACCATCATTATTAACGCGCAACAAGTGTCGGTTAGTGCAACTGCGCGAAAACCACCAATCGAAGTATAAATTACAACAACTAAGCCAAACAAAATCAAGCCCGTTTCGTAACTGTAACCTGTAACTGCCGAAAATAATTTTGCGCCGCCGACAAATTGCGCAGTCATTGTACCGCAAAAAAATAAGACTATTACAAACGCCGAAATTGCCGCCAATAAATCTGAATTAAATCTTGCGCGGATTATGTCAACAACTGTTACGGCGTTGAATTTTCTTGCAAGCAGAGCAACCCTTTTACCGAAAATTCCAAGTACCAAAAAAATTGCCGTGACTTGTACAACCGCCATATAAATCCAGCCGAATCCAATTTGAAACGCCATACCGGGTCCGCCTACAAAACTTGAAACTGAACTGTAAGTTGCAACGGTTGTCATTGCCAGAACAAAACCGCCTAATTCCCTATTTCCAATAAAATAATTTCCTACAAAATTTTTTCCGGCTTGTTGATGACGGACGAAAATGCTTATCCCGACCATTACTGCCATAAAAATTACAAGCGGCAACAGCGCGGCAAAACTTCCCTCATTTGTCATTTTCATCACCGCCCAAATCTATATCTTTGAAAAGTTTGTGGCTTAAAATGTAACTTGCAAAAATTGCAAAAAGCCAAACGCCAATACTTCCCATAATCGCCCAAAGCGGCAAATGAAAAATTTTTACGTCAACATTTGACAAGCCGAACCCCGCAATTAACCAAAAAATAATCAGCCCGGCAAGTGCAAGCCCCGTATAAATTGCCTCGCTCCTTACCAAACTGAATTTTTCACTTTCTGTTAATTTCGGCTTAAACTTTAAAATCTTTGCCAAAGAAAACACCTCCGGTCTCGTTCACATTGGATACGAGCTGTTGTATTTAATAATTGGTAATGTGGTAATTGTATACAACTGCATAACGTCCGAAATGGTACGTTTGCAAAAAATATCAAATGTTCATATGGTTGCCGCGCTTTATTGTCAATACTTCGATTGTAGCTTGATCCGGCTTTATTTCGGTACTAATTGTAATGTCAACCTCCGGCACGTAAAACGAATTTAAAAGCGCGTCTTTCATTGAACCTTCATCTATTGCTTGTTTCAAAGATTTTTGAAAATTTTCATCTGCCAACAGAAAATCTACAAAATCTATAATGTCATCTTGATTAATTCGCTTAAATCTTTTGAGTTGTTTAAGGGCAATTTCTGAAAAAATAATATCCAAATTTCCCACCTCCAATAAAATGAAATTATACTTTGACTAACGATTGATTGTCAATTTGAAAGTTGTACCTTTGCCGAGTTCACTTTCAATTTTGATTTTTACGCCGTGATTATCAGCGATCCATTTTGCGATTGAAAGTCCTAAGCCGGCAGAAATTTTATCTTCGTCGGATTTTACGCGGGCTTTATCGCCCCTGAAAAACCTGTCAAAAATTTTATCAAGATTTTCCGGCGCAATTCCAATACCGCTATCTGAAATTTCTACAACTGCAGAATTTTCCAAATTTTTCAACGTTACAAAAACTTTTTCTTGACTGTAAATCAGCGCGTTATCAATGAAGGCGGCGAACATTTTCTTTAAAAATTCGGCGTCACCAACAGTTTCAAAAATTTTATCGTCAACAAATTCAAGGCGCGGATTTTTAAAACTTTCTATGGTAATTTTTAGAATATCGTTAATTTCAAGCGGGATTTTTTTTAGCGGTTGAGTTCCGGCATCTGCGCGCGCAAGGAATAAAAGATTTTCCACGAGGTATTGCATATTTTGCGCAGATTTTTTTATTTCGGCGGTTGCCTCTTCAAAAATTTCAGCATCTTCCGCGCCGTACTTTTCCAACATATCAGCATAGCCGCGAATAACAGTAATTGGCGTGCGTAATTCGTGCGAGGCGTCGGCTATAAATCTTTGTTGTTGAGCAAAACTTTTTTCAAGCCTATCCAGCATTGTATTAAATGTTTGTGAAAGTTCATTGACTTCTTCGCCGGAATTTTTTATTGTCAAGCGTTTATTCATATTGCCTATAGAAATTTCGCGCGCAGTTTTTGTAACTTCTTTGAGCGGCTTTAAAACTTTTTTGCCCAAAATATTTCCTGCCATAAGTGCTAGCCCCAATCCAATTAAATCTGCAAAAAAAAGCGTCCAGAGTAAATATCTGATATATTGTTTTTCAAAAGTTATTGTTCTCAAAAATTGGAAGTGAAAAATTTTTCCGTCAACTTCCAATGGTAAATCTTTATAGTAAAAAAAACTGTGCGGCGTTTCCAACAAAATATATTTATCGCTTGACCAAAACGGCGGATTTTTTCTGACAAGTTTTAACATTTTTTCAGTTGATGTAAAGTAAGGCTTGCTGTCAAAAATTTTTTCGCCGCGTTCGTCAGTCACACGAAAAATTACACTCGGCATTATGTCAATTCCAAAAAAATTTTCGTCAATTTTTTGAGTTTCATTGACGCGCTTAACCGTTTTTTCAACAGAAATATCAATGGCGCGGGCGGCTTGATGGTGAAAAAGATAATAAACTCCGGCGGTTGTTCCAATATTTGTAATAATCAGCGTTGAAAGTAAAATGACACCGTAAGTTATATTAATTTGCGTTGAAAGTTTTTTGTCGCGCAGATTTTTAATCACGGCAAGCATAGCCGACGCCTCGAATTGTCTTAATATGTTTTTCGTTGAATTTATCGTCGATTTTGGAGCGCAAATAGCTTATGTAAACGTCAACAACATTGGTATTGCCGAAAAAATCATAGCCCCAAACTTTTTGTAAAATTTGGTCGCGGCTTAAAACATTCGGCTTATTTTCAACAAGATATTGTAACAGTTCAAATTCTTTGTGCGTCAATTCGATAAATTCGCCGTTCACTCTAACTTCATAGCGGTCGGGATAAAGAATCACGCCGCCGACAATCAAGCGATTTTCTTCTTGACGCGGCTCTTCATTTCTGCGCCTTAAAATTCCACGAATACGCGCCAAAACTTCCTCAAATGCAAAGGGCTTTGTAACATAATCATCTGCGCCGAGTTCCAGTCCTTCGACTTTATCTTTAACTTCATCGCGGGCAGTCAGCATTATAATTGGTATATCGCTAATTTGGCGGACGCGCTTGCAAATTTCCATTCCGTCCATTTCCGGCAACATTACGTCAAGCAAAACTAAATCGTATTTTTCCTGAATAATTCTTTCATAGGCGCGTTTTCCGTTTTTTTCTATCGCAGTTTCAAAGCCTTCTTTTTCAAGGTCAAGTTGCAAAAATCTTGCAATGTGTTTTTCGTCTTCGACTATAAAAATTTTTGGTTTCTCGTCCATTAAAAACACCTCCACAAAAATTTTACAACAAAAAAGCGGCGATTTAAATACCGCCGCTAATTTTTAATCTGATTTTAATGATTGTTTATTTTTTTGCGAAAGTCAAGAAAGTTTTGTTATTCTGTTCAAGTGCAGTAAAATTAATTTGCTCAATATTTG
>CALGGV010000159.1 GCA_937915725.1 uncultured Selenomonadales bacterium | reverse complement strand
TATTGCGCAAAGTTCATACCGCTTGCGGTTTTGAAACTTATTAATGGCAGCTTCCAAAGATTCCCTGCTCGCGATAAATTGCGCAAAGTTCATACCGCTTGCGGTTTCTGAACACTAAAAAACGCCTTCGATAAATTTCGGAGGCGTTAATTTTTTTTAAGAAAATAATTTTAGAAAAGCCCGCTGATAATACCTTCGGGCGTAATATCGATTTTTTCGGCGGCAGGGCGTTTAGGCAAGCCCGGCATAGTTAAAATATTTCCAAGTAAAACTACAACAAATCCCGCGCCTGCAGAAATTTTCACTTCACGAACTGTAACTTCAAAATTTTTCGGACGCCCCAATTTCGCCGCGTCATCTGACAAAGAATATTGAGTTTTTGCAATACATATCGGCAAATTTGAAAAGCCCAAAGATTCAATTTCGGCAATTTGTTTATCGGCGGCAGGTAAATAATTAACGCCGTCCGCGCCGTAAATTTTCATTGCAACCGCTGAAATTTTTTCCTTAATACTTTGATTATCTTCGTACGTCAACTTGAAATTATTTTGTTCGTCAAGTACAGATTCAACCGCCCGTGCAAGTTCGACGCCGCCCGCGCCGCCTTCTGCAAAAACTTTCGACTGCGCAAATTTTACATTCTTACTCGCGCAGAGTTCAGCAACCGCCGCAATTTCTTCAGCCGTATCAGTTGGAAAAGCATTCAACGCAACAACCGGCGGCAAGCCGAAATTTTGAATATTTTCAATGTGCTTTTCAAGGTTAGCAAGTCCAATTTTTAAAGCATCAACATTCGGCGCGGCAAGATTATTTTTAGAAATTCCGCCGTGCATTTTTAGCGCACGAATTGTAGCAACAATTACAACGGCGTTTGGTCTCAAGCCGCTTTTTCTGCACTTAATATCCAAAAATTTTTCCGCGCCCAAATCTGCACCGAATCCAGCCTCCGTAACAACAATATCTGCAAGTTTCAGCGCGTACTTTGTAGCCTGTACAGAATTGCAACCGTGCGCAATATTCGCAAAAGGTCCGCCGTGAATCAGCGCGGGCGTTCCTTCCAAAGTTTGTACAAGATTAGGTTTAATTGCGTCTTTCAAAAGTAAAGCAAGCGAGCCTGTAACTTGTAAATCATTGGCGGTAATTGGCGCGCCGTCGAAATTGTACGCAACAATAATTTTTCCGAGTCTTTCTTTTAAATCTTCAAAATCATTGGCAAGACAAAGAATCGCCATCATTTCAGAGGCAACAGTAATATCAAAGCCACTTTCACGCGGGACGCTGTTATTTTTGCCGCCCAAGCCGATAACAATATTTCTAAGGGCGCGGTCGTTTAAATCTAAAACTCTTTTCCAGACAACGCGGCGCACGTCAATTTTTAATTCGTTGCCGTGATGAATATGATT
>CALGGV010000158.1 GCA_937915725.1 uncultured Selenomonadales bacterium | reverse complement strand
CAAAGCGGGCGATTTTACCGGCAAGATTGATCCTACCGGCAGAGACTGGTATAAAAAAGCACAAAGTAGCGGCAAATGGACTTTTACAGATGCTTACCTTGACAGCTTTACCAATCAAATGGTTATTTCAGCCGTTGCTCCAATAAAATCTAACGGACAATTTGTAGGCTCAACTTGCGTTGATATTACTTTGGGCGTACTCGATGAAAAAGTTGCATCTGTAAATTATCGCGGGCAGGGTGAGGCTATAATTGTTGAGGCAAACGGCAACGTACTTGCAAATTCTTATTCAAATGTGGACGTTAAAAGCATTCAAGATTTACCCGCGCTTGCGCCGCACTTTGAATCAATGATACAAAAAGGCGACGGCTATTTTATAATTCCAAAAGGCTCCAACGGAAAATCCCGCGTTTTCGCCTATACAACTTTACCGGCTACAGGCTGGATTTTAGGTATTGCCGTTGATGAAAGTTTTGTATTTTCTGCGGTTAGTGATTTACGTTTTACTTATCTTATCCTTGCGATTATTGCTTTTATCGTAATGGTTTTCTTAAATTTGAGAATGTCCGGCGCAATTACCGGACCTATCGCTCAACTTCAGGATCATGCTATTCAACTTTCAAAAGGCAATTTGGGCGTTCCCAATCTTTCAATTAATTCTAAAGATGAAATTGGTACACTTTCGCAGGCGTTTAACACAATGAGTGAAGGCTTGCGTAATTTAATAAGTAAAATGGCTAATACTTCCCATCAAGTTGCCGCCGCCTCTGAAGAATTGACTGCAAGCGCGCAACAATCCGCTGATACTTCAGTTCACGTTGCAGAAAAAGTCGGCGAAGTCAATATGAACGTAAATACTCAACTTGAAGATATTGACGCCGCAAAAGCAAATGTTGACTTGGTTTTCAAAGATATTGAAAATATGTCCGAAAAAACTAAAGTTGTTACAAAGGCATCAAATGAAACTGCTGAGGCAGCACAGCGCGGCGAAAAACTTATGGAATCTGCCGTCGGTAAAATGTCAAATATCGAAAAAAGTGTTATGGCGTCTGCTGAAGTTGTTAAACAACTCGGCGAAAGTTCACAACAAATTGGACAGATTGTTGAGGCTATTTCTTCAATTTCTGAACAAACAAACTTGCTTGCACTTAACGCCGCTATTGAGGCGGCTAGAGCCGGTGAACACGGGCGCGGCTTTGCTGTCGTTTCTGAAGAAGTTAGAAAACTTGCATCTGAATCCGCCACTTCAGCTGAACAAATTAGAGACAGAATTACTCAAATTCAACACGATACAGCACTTGCCGTCGAGGCTATGGAAAATGGTACTAAAGACGTTCAAGAAGGAACAGAGGCAATTCGTGAAGTCGGCGAACAATTCAAACACATTATGCAACGTGTTGATGGTATTCAACAACAAATGGCGGGAATTGGTACTTCAATGAAAACAGTTTCGGACGGCGCACAAAAAATCGTTGAGGCTGTTGAATCAATTAACGAAGTCAGCCGCCAAACTTCCGAGCATACCAATTCAATTTCCAGCGATACTGAAACTCAATCCGCCTCTAATGAAGAAATTGCCGCCGCCTCTCAAGCATTGGCTAAACTTGCCGAAGAAATGCAAGACGCTATCGGTAAATTCAAAATCTAATATTTCTTTGGCAAAAAATATTTTCTTGCCGCTGAATTATTCGGCGGCTTTTTTGTTGCAAAAAAAAACGCCCTGCAAATTTCGCAGGACACCAAATTTTTATATCAGCATAATTTTTTGTCTGTAACGAAAAAAAGCTCGGTAGCCAGCCGAGTTTCTTTCTATTGGGCACACCATGATTATCAGTAAAATTATTATAACAATAAATAACAAAATTGCAAGCAAAATTTTTACTTGAATTTTGTTAATGGCTGTTGTAAAATTTCAACGTTGCCATCCCCTAAACCGGTAACGGAAGGGAGGGGGGCATTATGATTATCAGTTTTTTAGCGTCGGTCGCAGCGGGTATAATTAGCCACTATATCTGCAAATGGCTGGACAAACGCTGATGGCAACGACAGCCTGTGGTTAGCGTTACACTATAAAACGCGCAGGAAAGTCCCCGAAGAAATTTGGGGGCGTTTTTTTTGTTGACAATTTTTTAACCTAATTTTAATAAAACTTTTACCTGCGATATTTCGATATATTATTTAGTAGTTCAATATTCCACCAGATGATTTTCAGATTTGGGGGTTGCAAAATTTATATTTTCTGCTAAAATAGCATACGGATTCTTATTAGGATTTTTTGGGCTTTTTGCGTTCATTTTTAGCCGCTCAAAAAATCACGGTAACCTCAAAATTTATTCGCTTTACAGGAGGGTGCTTTCAGATGATTTCAGATTTACTGAACTGGGGAAAGGCAGGTGGACCTTCGCCCTAGTTTGCTTTTACTGGGGGGCAACCCTCCAAGAAAAATTACCCGTTCTTTCAAATTTCAAGTTACTCAAGTCCGGTAAATTCTTTTATGCCGGCAAAGTGTTTGAAGGGTCGTCAGGCGTTCTAAGCGTGGTGGCGACTTAGCGCGTCCGATGACGCTTTATCTAGAGAGGAGATAATCTTTTATGGAAAACTTTGTTGTTAATGACTCCCTTACCTCTACTGAAAACAACACTAACGAAAATATTTTTGAAAATCCCGTTGGCGACGCAAGCAATATTTTTGCGTTGCCTAATTTTGATTTACAACTTTTTGATAACTGGGAAAATCCCACCACTAATGATGAGCCTTATTCTAATGATGTATCAGCAAGTAATTATACTGCTACAACTTTGACTGGTTTAAATACTGCAATGACCTCCGAAAATCCGGGTCTTTTAATTACTCTCGATTCTGATGTTTCTTTCAGCGATTCTAAAATTGTACCTATTTTACCAGCTGAAGGCGAAAAAATCGTCAACTTTAACGGGCATAATTTTACAGGTTCTTTGACGCCTAAATTTACTCTTGATGAAGATGATAGCGTTACTTTCAGCAGTACGGCGGTTTATCAAAATATCGCTCTTGATAGTACTAATTACGGCGGAACATTTAGTATCGATGTTGATTCAGCAACCGGTATTAAATCAGTTACAGGTTTGAAATCTGCTGATGATAGTTTTACAATTACCGATTACAGCAATAATCAAACTGATACTTATATTTTCGACGGCACACACATTATCAGACAAATTGATAAAGCCGGCACTACTGATGACGCCACTCTTGTTTACACTGCCAAAACTGCAATAGATTCTAATATAGATGCTCTTGCAACCTCTACTTGGGTTAGTGAAACTTCAATCGCAGAATTTGTTTCTAACGGCTACATAAAAAATATTGGCTTTGATAGTGCGGTTGCCCTTTTAAATTCTGCCGCGGCAACAACTTATGGCGCAACTTCAGCATTTATTGACGCAGGGACTACAATTTCTTCAGAAACAGTATCCGGCGTTACAACATATACAATCGATGCTGGTGCAACTACTGAATTAGATACTTTAGCCTTAAGTACAACTTATATCAATGCTACAACTGCAGTTAATTTCACTTCAGATTCTTATGCAAACCTGAATGATCTTACAATTAAACTTGCAGCGACAAGCGCAGGAACTGCCTTTACATTAAATGGTACAAGTTATAAAGCGGGCGACGCCAATACAATTACAATGATATTGCAAAGCGATGCAACTTTATATCTTGAATCAGGCGCATTGCGACTCGATAGTAATACTTCTTCTGCAAATATTGGCGGTAGCTACGTAGTTACAGCAGAGGGTACTTCAGAATTTATAGTCACTAGCGATGAATATATTACCGATCTCGGAGTAGGCGAAAGTTTCAGCGTTTCTGATACCTCAAATTCTGTTGTAGCTTATTATACAATGGCTACTGATAACCAGTTGTACTATTCCGGCGATTCAAGCTCTGCTGTAGGTCAACAAACAAAACTTTATATTGACACTTTGAATTGGGTAGGCGGCGATCCTGGTATTAGCGATCTTGCTCTTTCAGCAGATGAAATAGCGTATCAATCCTCTACATGGTTTGACGTTGAAACTGCAACGACAGATATAATTACCCTTGATTCTTCCACAACAAGTGCATCAGCCGTTTTCATGAACAGCACAAGCAATAAGATTTTGGGTATTTATGACGGGCAATTATATGCAGCTAGTACCTATGATTCTACTATAACATGGCTTGCTACGGACGGAGCGGATGCCTCTGATGTATCAATTACAATTAATAGCAATGTTGGTTATGTTACTATTGATGGAACATTCACTGGTCAAGTTACTGCAACTTCAACCAGCAATAACCAAGCTGTATTCAAAGTTACCGGCGGCGATTATACTGTTACTACTTCAGAAACTTATGTTTCTGTTGATGCGGACTTTACTTTAACTTCCGGTACAGCCCAAGCTTTAGAAAACCAAAATGTTTCATTTGTAGTTGGCGGCGCAACTTATACTGTTGAGGCAACCAGCGGCGATGTTGTTATTGCGGTCGGTAGTTCTTTGGCAGCTACCACAATTTCTGCACTTGATGCAAGCGATACATTTACTTTTGGAGGCAAAGAATGGACCTTTGACGGGGCAAACTTGACCGTAGAAGATAGTACATATCAATATCTCAAAGCAAGTGCTACAGTTACGAACAGTTCTGTTACATTGGCGGATCTTAATGCTCCTAACTACGTTCTTGATGTATCAACTTTAGACGAAGGATTTGTATTTAATTCATATCTTGTTGAAGATCTTGACAAAGTAAGTGGGATTATTAATGTCTACAATGGTGACGTATTGTGCGGCACATTAGAAGCAAGCAGCACTAATTATGTATTTACTCCTGCACCTACAAACAATTTAGAAACAATTAAATTAGATTTTGCCGGTGTGACAGAAGGATTTACACTCGGTAGCTACACATATACAAGCGGCGATAGCGCAGGCGTTACACTCAGCATGAGTGCGGCAACGCTTAGTGGTATAGCTGTTACTGAAGGTACACTTGAATTTAATCCTGCAACCGGTCCTTTGCCTGCTGAAGTTGCACTTAGCAAAGATGCCGCTTTAACTTATAATAGCAGAACTATAACAGCTGTTGCATTGCCGACTGATGTTGACGCTCTTACCCTTGTTGGTACGAATAATCAGGCGTCTTATGGTTTTGGAAATCTTGCGGCTGGTGCTAACTTTACCATTACAGAAGATGGTACTCATTTTGACGAATATTTCTATACTGAAGACGGCTTGTTCAAGATTCCTAAAAACGATTCAACAGTAGACGGCTATTATTACGGCGATTCTTATATGCCAACTACAGCAACAGTTTCTGAACTTGAAAATTATGAAAAAACTTCATTGTTCTCAGTTGTTGCAGATTCCAATAATTCTGCTGAAATTGATATAGATTATGCTAACCAAATTTCTTCCGATAATGCAAGTGCCGGCGTTGTTTATGTTGATTCCATTGAGTCATTCACAGACGTTTATGCAAAAGTTGTAAAAACCGGCGACGCAACCTACGCAATTACAAGCAGTGCGGCTACGCCTCCAACTTCTGTTGTTTTTGAGTCTCTTACTGCTGCCACTACAATTACAGCAGATTTCCGAGTAGATGTTACCATTGAAATTACTGCTGCAGATACTGTATATACAGTCAATACCAAAAAATACACTGCTGCAGATGATCAAGGCTTGATTTTATTAAGTGACGGCTCCACTTCATATTTATTTGATGGTTCAGTTGAGGTTGATTCTTCAAATTCTGAAGTTATTATCGGTAAGAAAACCATAGATGAAGAAACCGGCGATATTACAGGTGTTGAATCTAACGCTACAGTTACATTTACTACAGTTACCGGCTCTGAAGGCGACGGCGTAATTACTGTTGTTGCTGATAGTGGCGAATTAACTACAACTTATGTTGACGGACTCGAAAACGGCGAATCTTTCACTTCTTCAGATACAACTAACGGCTCTGTTACCTATACAATGAGTAACGGTATGTTAGTCAGAACAATAAGTGGTACTCAATCAGTTTATCAAGATACAACAGAAAATCCTGCGCCTCCTTATTACATTTTCAACGGCGACTGGAAAACTGTCCATGTTGTTGAACTTACAGACAGCGACAGCGATGGAAATGTTGACACATTCGGAATTACCAGCGAAATTAAAGGTTGGCTTGAAAACGGCGATCTTGTTTACTTTGGTGCAACAGCAGGTGATCCCGCAAGCACACTTTACGCTGAATTGTATTCTGAAGTTGATGATACAGTAACAAATTATTACCTCAACACAACAGATTATACTGATAACAATACAGAATATATGGTCAATGTTACTGTTGATTCAAGTTTTGCGGCTAGCGCAGATGCAACTACTCCGCTTTACATTGACATTGCAGAGGCTACAGTAATTATTGGCGACAACACTACAACAGGTACTTTCACAGTTAATGATGATGAATATGTTGATATTGCAATGGACGATTCTGAGGATCCTTTGACTTTAAAGACTACCTATGCTGGTGGAACTTATGATTCTAAAATTTACGCCGGCGCAATTCAAATTCCGTCGAACGGCACGGTTTATACCAGCGGGGCTGAAGCAGATGCTGACAATGATTTATATGCTGTAACTGCTCAAACAGTAAAGGCAAATGGCGGCGCAATTCAAGCTATTTTTGAACGCGGCGAAGTTACAAGAGTTGCACAGGCTGATCTCAGTACTGTTAATATAACTCTTGATGTTACTCCGGATGGCGGCTCTGAAATTGTATATTCAATCGTACCCAATAGCGGTTATCTCCGCAGAGATACAGAGGCGGCAACTCCTATTGAAGACGGTTCTACTACAGTTGAATTGAACGGCGATTGGTACAAAATTATTAAAGCAGCTGCAAACAGCGCGGCGTCAGATATTACTTTGGCAAGTGCCGATGTAGCTCTTCTTACTGTAGATGATCCTGAATATGCCGGTTTAATCGTCATTGACGGCGCGGCTAATACTTTCAATCCTTATTTAACGCTTAAATATAATCAACCGGCTGACGGAGAAACAGTAGGTTCATATACGCTTACTGCTATGACAGCTTGGACAGGTGCAAATGTTACTGTTGAAGGAATTAGCGGCGTAGGCGATGACGGCGCAGTCTTCACAACTTCCGGTCTTACAGCTAAAAATATTGTCTTTAGTGCTCTCACAGATGGCGATGTTATTACTGTAAATGACAGCCCCTATACTGTAGCGGCTGCAGGTAATCTTACTATTGCTGTTTCCGGCGACGGCGCGTCAGCACTTTATGAAGGTACAGTTGAAGGAACTACAGACGGTATATTAGTAGCTGATGGTCTCACAGTTACAAATTCCTCAAATGCCAATTCTGCTATTGATGTTATTGCTACAGCCGGTATATTAACCGGAATTGGCGAACTTGAAGATGCCTATCAAAATGGCGATGCCTTCACAATCACAGCCGCTAGTGATGCTGATACAGTTGCTCAAGCTAAAGCCGGTAGTTATGTTTTAGGTTTTGGCGGCGATTACTTAATTAAAGCTATTGACGGCTCTACCACAAGTGCCTCTGCTGCTCCTGTTGGCGAAGTTACAGAAAATGTTTATACTTTTGATGATAATTGGATTACAATCACAAAAGCTGATGATTCAATTACAATTACCTCTGATGATATTACCGCGCTTGAAAATAGCACTTCCATAATTTATGCTGATGCTATTGACTACACTGCAAGCGTTTTCTACGGCGAATTGACTAAGACAACCGACGCCAGCGGCAATAACACATATACATTTGCTCAATCTACTTATGATACAGATGGTGAGGGCATTGAAGCATTAACCTCTGTAACGATTGATCCTGCTGTTGATGCAGTTTCCTTCGATACAGCTATTGTAGACGGCGGAGTAGCTTTGACTATCCATGATGCTACAGCTACATTGGACGGCAACGGCACAATCACTTCTATTACAAATTCTAAAGTAGGCACCGTATTTACTTACGATACAACCGAATACACTCAATCACAGTTGGGCTTGATTAGCGGAAATGCTGATGACGGCTATGTATGTTACAAAGCAACAACTCTTGAAACTGCAACTTCTTATGTACCCTATACTCTTGCTAATGTTTCTGGTATGGAAAGTTTTGTAATTGAGGCTACAACTACTCCGGGCGAAATTGAAATAACTTCAACAACTACAGTTACCGATTCAATCACTTATGTTAATGCTATAGATTCTACCGCCACTGTTGCCTATGTTACTTTGATTAATGATACAACCGATGGCCTTACATTAACACAGGTTGATTCAGCTTGGGTTACTCAACAAGCATCTAGACAACTTCCTGCAAGCCTTGAAGTCAGCCTTATTGGTAATACACTTACCATTAATGATGATTTGGGTTCAGCAGAAAAAACTACCATTGAAACAGCAACTGCAAATAATTCAACCGGCGTTACCATTACTATTACCGGCGGAACTACCCCTG
Source organism: uncultured Selenomonadales bacterium (assembly GCA_937915725.1). Lineage (GTDB taxonomy): Bacteria > Bacillota > Negativicutes > Selenomonadales > Selenomonadaceae > Quinella. The sequence goes on along the minus strand of CALGGV010000158.1, from coordinate 1,509 downwards.
CAATAAATCTCATTTCCGGACTTAAGAAAGGCGATATTATCACAGAAGGTGAAACTACTCCTGTAGAATACACCATGTCCGATCTTGGTTTGGTTTATGATGATACTGATAAATATTTGCTTGTCGGTACTTCTTCCTCTGATTTGGAAGGTACACAAGGTCTTAACTATAACACTTTCTCAAATGACGGTTATAACTCACAGCGTATTTTTGCAGGCGATGCTAATATTGTCATTACTGCTGCTACAACCGATTACACCACAGATACAACTTTGGTTGTTGACAGTACTGCTACAAATTCAGATCCTTCAAAGGCTTATGCATTTATAGCTCAAGATAGCACAGATGCAAAAGTATATAGTTTCTCTGCGTCAAATGCCGATACCGGAGCAACTGCAACAGATATTGGAGAAGTTGAAAGTATTACTCTTACCAATGTTGACGGCGCATTTACCACTGATTTCCTCAACAAGACAATAGTTGCAACGAATGCTTTTGGAACAACCAACTTAGCAGTAACAGCGGCAGATTCTGAATTTACTGTTGTTGCTCAAGGTACAGATTCTACTATTCCTGTAAGTGTTGAAGATGCAACTTCAGTTTCAATTTTGAATGACGGCGGCTCTATTTATGCCTCCAGTGATCAAAAGATTGTTATTGACTCCAAAGAAATTTCTGTTACTGCAGAAGACGGCGAAACAAATTACATTGTAAAACGTACCAGCTCAACTGTTGCCGCAATTACTGAATTGAATGCTGAAAATGCACAAGTTAAGATTGTCAATCTTGCAGGATCCACTGTAGCAACAATCAACGACTTTGGCGAAACCTCAGACACAACCATAACTTACACATTTGGCAACGACGACAGCAAACTTCAAACAATCGCAATTACCGGCGATGTTGACGGCGTAACCTTCACTGTTGATGCAAACGGCTATGTAACAAGAATTGATGACCTTGAAACTAAGGCTACAGTTGTTGTAACAAACAGCAGTACATTGGTTAGGGTTAATGATTTGCAACTTACCGGTACCAGTGCTCTTACCGATGGAACAGAATATACTATCATGGGTATTGATGCGGCTCCAAAAGCTGTTGTCTTGAAAGACAGCCCGATTTACTTTGAAATTAATTCAAGCGGCACTAAATATTCTTACTTCAATTTGGAGACAGGCGTACTTGATAATGCTACATTAGCAGACGCTGATACTTCCTTAATTTCTTATGAAGGCGGAGTTGTAACTCTCGGCGTCACAATCGTTCCTACCACAGAAAAACCTGTAGTAATTAAGAATAATCTTAGCAATACTGAAATTGAAGTTGACGGCAACATCACTGACGGCACTACTTATGTTAAACTTTTGTCCGGTTCAGATATTGTCGTTGAAATTTTCGGTGCAGGCGAAGATATTCTCCTCGTTCAAAACAACAGCGGTACTATTGAAGGACTTTCTGCTGTACCTACAACAACCGGCGGCTTAGAACTTCCTGCAGGCGTAGCACTTC
>CALGGV010000157.1 GCA_937915725.1 uncultured Selenomonadales bacterium | reverse complement strand
TAAAACTTTTTGAAGGTACCTTCTCGTTGAAATTTTGGGCTGTTTTGGCGGCTTTTTTATTCGCCAACATATCACAGTTTTAATTTTTTCAAATTTAAGGCGTCTAATTTTTTCTGTTGATATAAATCCTCGTAAAACTTTTTGAAGGTACCTTCTCGTTGAAATTTTGGGCTGTTTTGGCGGCTTTTTTATTCGTCCACAATTTGCAAGGTTGAATTTTTTCTGCAAAAAAGCGGCTGGAGATTTACCCTCAACCGCTGATTCTATTAATTTTGCTAGCCAAAACACCCGCGCCAAATCCATTATCAATGTTGACGACAGAAACGCCCGCCGCGCAACTGTTTAGCATTGCCAAAAGTGCCGCAATTCCATTAAAAGCCGCGCCATAACCAATACTTGTTGGAAGTGCGATAACCGGTTTATCTGTCAAGCCGCCAACAACGCTTGCCAGTGCGCCTTCCATTCCCGCAACCACAATTATTACATTTGCCGCCTTAATTTCGTCCATATGTGCAAAAAGCCTGTGAATCCCTGCAACGCCGCAATCATAGGCAGTTTCAACATAATTTCCCCAAAGATACGCCGTCAAGCGTGCCTCTTCAGCAACCGGCATATCACTTGTACCCGCGCTTAAAATCAAAATCTTTTTATCTGCACGCCGTTCAATTTGTTTTCTGTCGACGTAAATCATTTTGGAAATTTCATCAAATTTTGCAGTAGGTACGGCGTCCAGCAAAAATTGATATTTTTCAGAATCTGCGCGAGTTGCAATTAAATTCCCTGTACTACGTTCATACAAAGATTTAAAAATTGCGCACAGTTGTTCCTTAGTTTTTCCGGCGGCGTAAACAACTTCAGGAAAACCTTGCCTAAGTTCCCGTGCGTGGTCGATACTTGCAAAGCCCAAATTTTCTACCGAACTTAACGAAATATTTTTCAATAAATTTAGTACGTCATTTTCTGCAACCGCGCCGCTTTTATATTCGTGCAGGAGTTTTAAAATTTTTTCTTCAGTCAACTTTGTCACGTCCCTTGAGATATTCAATAAAATTTTTACCCCAAATTTCTATGCTGTCAAGTACCGGCTGAAAACTTTTTCCAATTTCAGTAAGTGAATATTCAACACGCGGCGGCACTTCAGGATAAACTTCGCGCTTAATAAATCCTTCGTGTTCCAAAATTTTCAACTGTTGAGTTAATACCGAATGACTGATTCCAAAAGTGCGCTTGAGTTCGTTGAAACGTTTTGTACCGCCGTTGAGTTCATTTAAAATTGGTAAAATCCATTTTCCAAGTAAAAGACTTTGTGTCGTATAAAATGGACACACGCCGAATAAATTTTTTTGAACAAATTCATTTTTTTTCATTCCGTATCCTCCAAAAAGTAATTTCAAAAGAACTTTCACGCCTTCAAAAACCTATCTTGAAATATTTTAGCAATTTGTTAAAATTTCGGCAAATAGAAATTGGAGGTTGTTAAAAATGAAAATTGCAGTAGTAGCGGCGAATGGTCGCGCAGGTCAAAAAATTGTTGCAGAGGCAGTAAATCGCGGCTTGGACGTTACAGCCTTTGTTCGTGGCGAAAATAAATCTGCCGCAAAAAAATCTGTGCAAAAAGATATTCTCGCCTTGACTAAGGAAGATTTAAAGGATTTTGATATTGTAATTGACGCCTTTGGTGCGTGGAAACCGGAAGAACTTTCTAACCATACTAAAACCAGTCAGCATCTTTGCGATTTATTGAGTGGTACTGATACACGCCTTTTGATTGTTGGAGGCGCGGGCAGTCTTTTTGTAAATAAAGAACATACAATCCAAGTTAAAGACACGCCGGAATTTCCAAAAGAATTTGTACCGCTTGCAACGGCTCAAGCAGATGAACTTGTTGAACTTCGCAAACGCAATGACGTTAAATGGACTTTCATAAGCCCTGCCGGTGATTTTCAAGCGGACGGCGAACGCACAGGCAAATATATTTTGGCGGGCGAAGAATTTACCCTCAACAGCAAAGGCGAAAGTATCATCAGCTACGCAGATTACGCAGTTGCAATGATTGACGAGGCAACTGAAGGCAACCACATTCAAAAAAGAATTTCTGTTGTCAGAGAATAATTTATAAAAAATAAAAAAAAGAATCCATCGTAAATGGTGGACTCTTTTTTTGTGTTAATCCTATGCTGTTCATATTTTAAGAATTTATTTGTTTTCTTCAGCTAAATCTTTCAAATCGTCTTTATCAAGAGGTATTCTGACCATTTCGCCGTGTTCCACTCCAAAAACAAACGGCAATGAATAACTGCTTGTTCCATTTGGAGCAATGAATCTGAATAACCCCAAGTAAGCACCGTTGCTGATTTTCTTCTCTGTGATTTTTGAATTTTTATTGTAGACAAATGATTGACCGGCTGTCTGTACAATATATATTTTTTTACCGGTTTCAGAATCGGTAACTATTTTTAAAGGCTCTCCTGTTTTAGGATTAGTAAATATATCTAATGGTGATAATTGACGATTTAAGGCGTTATTTACAACTACTTCACGTGTTTTTATTTTAGCTTTTCCGGTTGAAGAGTCAATATCTTCATTATCTTCATATTGTTCAGTTTTTATGTAGGAATATTTAAATAATGTATTGTCATTCAAAGTAGGGCTGTCTTCATAAATAACCGCATCAAATATTGGAGTTATGATGTCGCCGTCTTTAAGAGTATATCCGGTTTGAAGAACCATTCCATTGTCTATTGTATTTCCGACGCCAAGTATCGAATATTCTTTTTTTGTAGTATCATATCTCACTTGCAAATTACAAATCTCAGGATGTTGAGGCTGTTTAGTGCCTATTTGCAAAATAATCGGAACTTCATAAAAAATGTAGCCGCGTCCTTGATATACTGATCGCATCTTAATTGTATGTCCGTCAAATACCGGCTGAATGGGGCGAATATTTTCGGTAATTGTGCCTTTTTTCCAATCAATTTTTAAATCATCCGAATGTAAAACTACTATGTCTTTATCGTCTCTTAATCCGAATGAAGAACCGCCGCCTTCAGAGTTGGTAAACATTATGCACTCGACATTTAAAATATTTTCGAGTTGTTCAGGTTCAAGTTCTGCGACAACATGTAAATCTGAATTATAACTCAATTCAACTCCATACAAATTTGAAACATCTAACTTCATTAAATTTCTGTAAAGTTTCTTTTGCACTTCAGGCATAGAATTTTGAGTTAAAAAATTCTCTAATTTTTCGCCGGAATCAATATATGGGTACGCAGTTGAAATTCCTTTAGCGTTTAGGAATTTGCCGGAATTATTATAGACTACTGCCTTTTTAATTGCTTTTCGCAGATTTTTTGATTCTTCCGGCATTAAATCTTTTGTATTTTTTGCAAAATTCCACAAATCTGTGTACCTATCTGAATAGTTGTCGGTATCTAATGAATAGGGGGCACGCGCAAATGCTCCGCTGAAACCGTTAGATTCCTTTGAAAGTTGTAAAGCTTTTTCAAAAAATTCTTCGTTCGCCTCACGAAGTTTAGGCATTTTTGATAAATCTACAACTGAAAACGTCTGTATATTTTGTATATCATTTGAATAACTTTTCATAGCACTATCACAAATAATTTTTCCAATTTTCGCTCCGTTAATCGAAGGGTCTTTAGCCAATGCAGCAATCCAATCAGTGTAGTACCATCCATATTCACTTGGCTCGGAACCAACCATATAATGCGAAAATTCTGCAATGCTGTTAGCTAATTCATAAGAAGCACTAAGGCAAGCATCAAAACCAATCAATTCAAAGGGCAGTTCTTCAGAAAAATTTGGATAGACTTTAGACAAAACTTGAGTTAAAGCGTCATAAGTTAAGTTATAACGGTATTCTGGATTAAAGGCTGAATCATAGCAAAGTCCATTTAACCCGCCGTGATCTCCAAATATCAAAATTCTGTGATCTGGATTGAAGTTTTCTTCACCATATTCAAGAAAGTTGGCGAGTGTATTGGGATCTCCCATATTTTCATTTCGGTCAGCTAACTTTTCAAGTCTTTTGGAAGTGTAGAGATAAATTCCATCTCCACCTTCTTTTATTGTTGGGTGATGCCAAACTCTTGAGCCGTTGGCGTGGATTAAAATTTTTACATTTTTTGGAAGTTTTACTTGTTGAATTTCGGTAATATCTGAAGTTACCATATGCCCATTCTCTTCGAGGTCTGTTCCACAAATGTACATGTAAATTAACCACTCATCATCTTTGCTGAAAGTAGTTTTTGCCTCTACGTAGACCACAGAGCCAAAAAACACCAAAAAAGCCGTCAAGGCAACCGCTAAACGTTTAAACATAAAAATCATCTCCTCACTTAAAATTTAAATATTAAAAATTTTTTAGCCCTCAATTATAGCCGGAACCTCCACAAGCAGAACAACTTCCGGAACCTCCGCAATCGCTACAAGTTTCTTCGTCGTAGCTTTTAGTTCTATAATTGTAGTCCCCTTCAATAACGCCGGTGCCGTCACAATTTGAACAACGACCGGTACCGTTACAATGCCAGCAAGTATCATCGTAATCATCATCGCCGCGATCTGAATGAATAAAATCATACCACCAACTTGCATTACAAATTGACGTAGCGGAAATTATAACTATACCAACCAACAAAACTAAAATTTTTTTCATACCAATCCCTCCACATTTTTACTTGATTATCGGCAACTTGAAAATTACTTAACCATTTTCCTGACTTCCTAATATGATAAAACTTTAAAATTTCTTGAATATTTTAAACGATTTTATTTTCAATGCTGTTTGAAAATTCCCGATTATCTTTAAATTCCTACCCTACTTGCTAAAAAATTCTGAAATTTTTAAATTATTATAATTGTTTTTTTTTTGTCAATTTGAGTAAAAAATTTTTTTACCTGAAAATAAAATAAAGCGGCAGGTAAGAACTTGCCGCCTTTTTTGTTTCAATTTTCTTTGGTTGTATTATCAGAATTTTTTTCAACGCCAATAAATTCACTGAATGGAACAATTTTTTCTTCGCCGTCCGGTTCATTGTCAATGTATCTTAAACCGCCTTCAGTGATAACCGCTTGATCCGCTTGCAGGGCGGTTGCCAAATCTGCACCTTTTTGGTCGATTGACATTATCCCAAAACTGCTTAACAATCTTTTCAAAACGGTTTTCTTTGCCATTGCGTCAAAATTTGTACTCCAGACAGAAGATTTTTTGCCGCTTTTTAAATCATAAGCGTAACTTTGCGAATATTTCTGCGCGTGCGCTTGAATTTCTTCAATCGTCATGTATAAAGATTTTCTAAATCCGTTCAAAAGTTCCATGTAAGCCACATAACCAATAATTTTTTCTGAAATTTTTTCACCGCGTATAATTTCGCCTGTTATAAAATCTATTTCTTTAATTTGCCCTTCACAAACTGCGCCGGAATTTAAAGTTGAGTATAAACCGGAACGCATTGCAAGTTGTACTAAACCTCTCCCACTTATCCCGTAGATTTACCATTTCAACGGCGCGGACTATCTCTTCAACCTTTAAGGTTGCCGTGCACTTGGAGGAGTAGCTCATTTTCTCCCCTACGCCGCTACATTCATCACGGCTAGTCTCTACACTATTTATAAAAATAGCACGGTATTACCCCTTGTAAATTCGACGAGTAGGAGAATTTACTCAATTCGACGAGTAGGAGAATTTACTCAATTCGACGAGTAGGAGAATTTACTCAATTCGACGAGTAGGAGAATTTACTTTGGCGGGTTCCACCGTTAGCCTTTCGACACCCCTGAGCAATAGGGTTCACACGGTTTTAATTGAGCAGTTTTTGTTTACCCAATTTGAAATTGTGCTTGATTTTTGTAAGGTACAATATAAGCAAATCCCAACGAAGGATTTATTGGCAACTTTAACGCCGCCGCAATTCCCGCCGCACTTAAAATTGAATTTGAAGAGCATTCTTGCAATTTGGAATTACTGCGGACGATTGTTAAAATCGACGAAATGAAACTTGCCGAAGAATTATCCAGCAATTCGTCAAAACGATTTTTTACACCGACAGAATTTAACAGTTGCTGTAAATTCGGTGCAGTATCTGAATTTTTCATAAAAAGACTCCCTTCATTTTAAAAATTTACCGGAATAATACCGCGTTCAAATTCATTCAATAAAATTTTTTTGTAATATTCGCAAGCCTCTTTTGGAAGTGGTCGCGTTATCGTAGCATTTAAAACTTGTATCAAACTGTAGGGCAAAATTTTGCGTTCGTAATGCTCAATAATTTTTTCATCTTTAGTATTGAAATAAGTTTGTGCAAAAGTTTTCCACATAATATCCGGCATAATTTTTGGACCCATTGGATTTTTAACGCCTTTTCTTTGCGCACTTTTTGCTCGTATCACGTACATAAAATAAATCCACGATAAATCAAAAACAGGATGCCCGCTTGAAATTTCGCCCATGTCAATCATAATCATTTGCCCGTTTTGCAAAAGAATATTTGTAAGATTTAAATCACCATGACAAAAATTTTTGCAATTCGGTACAGTTTCCAAAAATTGGCGAACAACTTTTAAATCTTCCGCGCTGTAAATCGGAGCTTTTTCGGAGTTGGAAATAAGCCGCTGTTTTGCGTCTTCAAAATCAGTTTCAACGGCGTGTTGTTCCTTGATAAATTCTGCAAATCTGCGCGAATGTTCCTCAATTTTTGAAACGTCCTCAAGCATAACTTTTTCAAGAGTATCTGCATTAATCATTTCGTAAATAATACCGAAATTGTCGCCGACTTTAACAACGTCATAAGAAATAGCCGTACTTATCCCTTCCACAAACGCCGCTTGACTGTTGGCGCGTTCCTTTGCAACATTTTCAAAATTCCAGTTGGAATTGTAGACTTTCAAAATATTTTCGTCATCCAATTTGTAAACAATTCCTGAAGTGCCGCGCCCCAATTCAATCAAGTTATCTGCAGAAATTTTTCGCAACGCCTTTTGAATGTTGATAATTTTTGTAAAGCCGCTCGTATCGAAAACTTCATAAACTTCACGGCTTGCCTCAACAAGTTGCAAATTTTTTTTCTTAAGCTTGCCGAGTCTCAAAATTGCACGAAGTCCGGTACTTGAAATGTATTTGAGTTTTTCAAGATTTAAAACAAATTTTTCAGTTGGAAATTT
>CALGGV010000156.1 GCA_937915725.1 uncultured Selenomonadales bacterium | reverse complement strand
ATTTGGAAATTTTGGCAGAAATTCAAAATTCTACCGGCGCAAAAATTCTCCTCGCGCAGAAATGTTTTTCGGCTTATTACTTTTACCCGCTGATTAAAAAATATTTGAGCGGCACGGCGTCCAGCGGCTTGTACGAGGCGAAACTTTCCAAAGAATTTTTCGGCGGCGAAAATCACGTTTACGCGCCCGCCTACAAATATTCTGAAATTATCGAACTTGCCAAAATTTGTGACCACGTAATTTTTAATTCTTTCAGGCAGGTTGAAAAATTTGCAAGCTCCGTAAAATCCACAGGGCTTAGGATTAATCCCGAACATTCCACGCAAAAAATTTCAATCTACGACCCCTGCAGTAAAAATTCAAGGCTCGGCGTGCGTATCGACGAATTTAAATCTGCGCGAAGTGATTTAATTGAAAAATTGGACGGCTTACACTTTCATACACTTTGCGAACAAAATTCTGACGCGTTGGAAGAAACAGTTGACGCGGTAGAAAAAAATTTTGGCGAATTTTTACACAAGATGAAATGGCTGAATTTGGGCGGCGGGCACCATATAACGAAAAGCAATTACGATATTGAACGGCTAAAAAAAATTATCTGCCGCTTAAAAGAAAAGTACGGCGTTGAAATTTATCTTGAACCCGGGGAAGCGGTTGCACTTGACGCGGGCTTTTTGGTTGCAAGTGTTTTAGAAATTCAGAATCTGCGCGACGGCGTGCAAAATGTGATAATCGACGCAAGCGCGGCTTGTCATATGCCCGACGTTTTGGAAATGCCTTACACTCCAAAAGTTATCGGCGCGGCTGAAGTTGGAGCAAAAAAATTTAATTACAGATTTGGCGGCGCAACTTGTTTGGCGGGCGATGTTATCGGCGAATACAGCTTTGACGAGCCGCTGAATGAAGGCGATAAAATTATTTTCTGCGATATGGCAATTTACACAATGGTTAAAAACAACACTTTCAACGGCGTTAAACTGCCTGCGATTTATTCAAAAACTTTTGACGGCAATTTAAAACTGATAAAAAATTTCGGCTACGAAGATTTTAAATCTAGACTTTAAGCGATGTTAAAGAGGCGGTAGGATTTTGAGAAAATTATTTTTGGCGATATGGCAATTTACACAATGATTAAAAACAACACTTTCAACGGCGTTAAACTGCCTGCGATTTATTCAAAAACTTT
>CALGGV010000155.1 GCA_937915725.1 uncultured Selenomonadales bacterium | reverse complement strand
AAGAACTTCAAAAATTGCCCAATGCCAATTATGCAGATGTTGTCTTTCAGAATATCCGAAAATCTATGCGTATGAAAATAACTAATCAAATTCTTTTGGGCGGCGGCAGTACTAATCAGATAACAGGAATTTTCAGCTCGGCGGCAACCGCTATTGATTCAACAACAGATTTAGCCTTGACTACGATTAACGACAAAACACTTGACGAAATAATTTTCCATTACGGCGGCAATGAAGATGTTGAAGGCTCGGCTGTACTGATTCTTAACAAGTTGGACTTGCTGGAATTTGCAAAAGTGCGCACTTCAACAACGCTCCGCTATTACAACATTGAATATGATGGCAATTCCGGCAGGATAAATGGAGTTCCTTTCATTATCAATTCGGCGTGCAACCAACTTACAGGCGCGGCAACAACTGCCGGGGCGTATTGTATGGCTTACGGGCACTTGACCAACTATCAGCTTGTCGAATTTTCGCCAATGGAAGTTAAAATTTCAGATGACTATAAGTTCAAAGAAGGAATGACGGCTTACCGCGGCGTTGTTTTTGCGGGCGGCAATGTAACGCGCAAAAACGGATTTTTGAGAGTGAAAAAAGGAAGTTAAAAATACTAAATCAAAAGAAAAAAGTATCTTGACTAGTGAAAAAAGTATCTTGACTAGTGAAAAAAGTATCATACTCTGCAAAGAAAATACCGTATTGACGCGGTTTTTATGTTTTTAGGGAGGTGATAAATCGTGGCTGAAATTTCAGTTGCAGAAATGAAAAGCTATTTGAATATCGACGGCGACAATTCAAGCTATGATTCTGAATTGCAGTATTTGATTGACGCGGCGAAAGAAGACTTGATAACGGCGACCGGCAAGCAATACGACGCTGATAACGCCCTTATGCGGCAATTCATTAAACTTTACGCTTACAGGGAATTTAATATGGTGAATGATTCTTCACTTGATAACCGGCTTTTCGATATTCAGAAAAAAATTCTCCACAGCTTAAGATTTTCGGAGGCTGATTGATTTGCTGAAAATTAATTCTGCAGAATTGAACAAGCGCGTAACTATTCAAAAGGCAGTTGCCAATAAAAATTCCCGCGGCGTTGTGCTTTATGATTATCCCAATTCCGGCAATATCGAAAAGGTTTGTGCAAGTATCGAAAGTTACGGCGCGTTTATTGTCAACGGGCAAGCCGAAAAAGTATCTGAATTGGAATTTAGGATAACAATCAGATACAGGCAAAATTTAAATCTGCGCGATCGTATCATTTATCAAGACAGAATTTTTGAACAAATACTGCCTGCAAAAGATTTAAACGAGCAACATAAATTTTTACAGCTTACTTGCAGAGAAAAAATTGAAAATAGGAGTGATTGAAAATGGCTAAATTATTTGGAGGCTTTGAACTCGAAGAATTTCAAGGATTAGACAAATTACCGCAAAAGGCGGCGAGCGCGTGGACAAAAGTTACTGAACTTACCGGCGCAAAATTTAAACCTATCCTTTACGCCGGAAAACAGGTAACGAAAGGTATTAATTACGGTTTTATTGCCGAAGAAACTTTGCAAACAATAGGGCAGGAACGCCGCCTTGTCGCCTTAGTTGTCAATGAATTTAACGGCGAATTTGAAGTTTTGAATGACAGATTCACTGTCATTTTCGGCTAAAATGGCTGGCAACACTCGGCAAACAATAAGCGGCTTACTGCGTGATTATGGCGAAAAAGCTAAACAGGCGGCGATAGAATCACTTTTGGAAAATGCTGAAACTGTTGCAGAAGAGGCAAGGCGGCTTTGCCCTGTCGATTCCGGCAAACTCAAGGCTAGTATTCATACCGAGCCGAAAGGCGAAAATAAAGTTAGAGTAATAGCAGACGCCCAAAATAAAGACTACTATTACGGCAGAATTACTGAATATTCGCCGCGCGGTAA
>CALGGV010000154.1 GCA_937915725.1 uncultured Selenomonadales bacterium | reverse complement strand
GTAAGCATTGCGGGCAAAATCGCCGCTGCCGCCTATACCGTTCATCATTTTGGAGCCGCAAACGTGCGTTGAATTAATATTGCCGTAAATATCAACTTCCAACGCGGTATTCATTGCGATAACGCCGAGACGGTGTACAACTTCCGGCGAATTTGAAATTTCTTCAGGGCGCAACAAAATATATTTTCTGTACTTGTCAACATTTTTATAAAATCTGTCCATACCTGCAGGCGAAGGCGAAAAAGCAGTACCCGACGCAATTTTTAATTTGCCCGCGTCGATTAAATCCAACATTGCATCTTGAATAACTTCAGTGTAAACAACCAAATCAGTCATATCAGAATCAACAAAGCCTGCAAGTACAGCATTAGCAACATTGCCGACGCCACTTTGTAAAGGCAAAAGATTTTTCGGCATACGACCGGCGGCAATTTCTTTATGTAAAAATTCAATGGTGTACTTCGCCATTTGTTTAGAATTTTCGTCAATCGGCGAAAGGTCGCGGGTATGATCTTTAATATCGCAGGGAACAATAAATTTAATTTTGTCGGGCGTGCAGGGAATGTAATTTGTACCTATTCTGTCATCGGCTTTAACAAGCGGAATTGGTAAACGATTAGGCGGGTCAAGCGGTACGTAAACGTCGTGAATCCCTTCAAGTGCAAGCGGTTGAGTTGTGTTGACTTCAACAATAACAATATCAGCACTTTGAACATAACTTGCCGCGTTGCCGAGTGAAGTTGTAGGAATTAAATTGCCTTCTTCGGTAATTGCGCAAACTTCGACTATAGCCGCGTCAATTTTGCCCAAATATCCAACGCGTGAAAGTTGCGCAGATTCTGAAAGGTGCAAGTCCAAATAATTTACAGTGCCGTCATTAATTTCCGGGCGGAGTTTAGCGTCCGTTTGATAGGGCAAACGCTGTTTAATACCTTTGACTTCAGCAAGCGCGCCGTCCATTTCCGGACCGGTTGAGGCTCCAGTCCAAATGTTGACAGTGAAAGGCTCTTTCTTCATACGCTCGGCAAGTGCCAAAGGAATTGCCTTAGGATAAGCCGACGCGGTAAAGCCGCTGCAAGCCAAAGTCATACCGGGTTTAATCCAATTTGCAACTTCTTCAGCCGTAACGATTTTACTTTGTAAATCCTTGTTTCGCACGCGGTCGGTAATATCAACCATAAAAAAATCACTCTCCCAAATTAAGCTACAAAAGTTGAATAAATCTTAACACTTTGAAATTTTTACGTCAACTGCGCCAAAATCTTTATTTTGTCTGAAATTGTGCTATACTAAGAACTAGGGAATAGGGGCTAAGGGTTAGGGAATAGGGGACTTTCCTAATCTAAAAAAATTTTAAGGGGATTTTAAATGCAAATTCGTGGAACTTTAATGCTTTTGGGCGCGTCGTTTTTTTGGGGAACGACATTTGTCGCACAGCTTACGGGAATGGAAGGAATTGGACCTTTCACATACGCGGCGGCAAGATATTTTTTGGGCTTTATATGTTTACTTGCGCTGTTAATTTTTACAATGAAGACACGCGCTAAGGAGCGGCGCGCAGGAAAATATATTCACGGATTCGGCATAGGCTTAATCTGCGGAATATTTTTATTTGTGGCAAGTTCAATGCAACAAATATCAATGTTATACACAACGGCGGGCAAGGCGGCTTTTATAACCTGCCTGTACATAATGTTTGTACCTTTGGGCGCGTCATTTTTGGGTAAAAAAATTTTGCCGGAAAATTGGGCGGGCGCAATTTTGGCGATAGTTGGACTTTATTTTTTGGCGATAAATGAGGCATTTTCAATAAATATCGGCGACGTAATATTATTTTTCAGCGCGTTTTTCTGGACGGCGCACATTTTGACGGTTGACAAATTTGCAAACAAAGTTGACGTTATGGAACTTTCGACTGCGCAAATTTTTTTGACAATGGTTTTAAGCGCGGTTGCAATGCTGATATTTGAAAATCCTACAATCGACGCGGTAAAAAGTGCGGCTTTTCCAATATTTTATGGCGGCGTGATGAGTTCAGGCGTTGCATTTACTTTGCAACTTTACGGGCAAAAGTACGTTTCGCCGGCAACTGCCGCAATTCTTATGAGTTTTGAAAGTATTTTCGGCGCGTTATCGGGCTGGCTTATTTTGGGCGAAGAAATGACAGGCAGAGAAATTTTTGGTTGCTTGCTTATGCTGGCAGGAATTATTGTAACGCAATGGCGGGTCATTAGTGGCAAGAAATAAGGGCTGGGGATTAGGGATTAGTGTGACCGCAGGCGGGCGAAAAGTTTTTTTGAAAGAAAGAAATGCCGACTTGTTAAAAAATAAAAATATAAAAAGACGGATTAAAGGAAAATTTAAAAATCCTGTCGAATAGAAAATTGTTATTTCAGAAATTGGAAAGGGTCAATACGACTATGGAGATAATCACCACAAACATTCAGAATTTGAAAGTAAGTGCCGGAAAGCAGGGCGCGGCTGATTCAGCCTCCATTGGTCGCGCAGTTGTAAAAATTAAAGTTTTTGGCGTAGGCGGCGGCGGAGGAAATGTTTTGAAAAGAATTGCTGAAGAAGGCGGCGTAAAAAATGTTGAATTAATCGCCGTAAATACAGACGCACACGCTTTAAGCCTTTTAAATGTTGATTCAATAAAAGCAATTCAAATTGGCGGAAATTTGACACGCGGACACGGCACCGGCGGCAAAGTTGAAATGGGCGAACTCGCCGCCAAAAAAGACGCCGAACTACTCAAAAATATAATTTCCGGCGCAGATTTAATTTTTATAACAGCAGGAATGGGCGGCGGCACAGGTACAGGCGCGGCTCCCGTCATTGCCGAAATTGCAAAATCCCTCAACGTTTTAACTGTTGGTGTTGTTACTATGCCTTTTGGATTTGAAGGCAACCGTAAACAAAGAATTGCTAATTCAGGAACTGTAAAAATGCAGGCTCATATGGACGCGCTTGTTACAGTTCAAAATGACAATCTGCTTAAATTACCGGAAAATAAATCGCTGTCTTTTGTTAATGCATTTAGGGCGGTTGATTCTGTTTTACGGCAAGCTATTCTTTGTATCGCAGAATTAATTTTGACAACAGGTTTTATAAATGTAGATTTTGCTGACGTTACAACAATTTTTCAGCAAAGTACTTCAAGTGAGGCAATTTTGGGAATTGGGCAAAGTAATATCAGCGCGGTTAAAGCCGTGCAAAACGCGCTTGAAAGTCCATTACTCGACAGATCCTTTAAAGGCGCACGCGGTATGATTTTGAACATTACCGGCGATAGTGATTTATCGCTTTATGAAGTCAATGAGGCGGCAGATTATATCCTTGAAAAAACTGAAGGTGAAGTCAATATGATTTTCGGCGTTGTCATTGACAGAAAAATGAACGGCGTTATTCAAGCAATGATTATCGCTACAGATTTTGCTGACAGTTTAGCTTTAAAATCCCCGCAAAATAATTTTAACAGCCCGCCAAATTCAAATTTTCAAGGGCAAAATCCCGCGCCGCCAAATGCTATAATTATGCCGTTCAATTTTAATCACCATGATAAATGATGAAAGATTTCAGCGGCTGAAAATTTTAATCGGCGAAGAAAATTTTTTGAAGTTACAATCTGCAACCGTAGCGATTTTTGGAATTGGCGGCGTTGGCTCGTTTACGGTTGAGGCGTTGGCGCGTTCAGGTATTGGGCATTTAGTTTTAATTGATAAAGATAACGTTGACATTACAAATATTAACAGGCAAATTCACGCGCTAACTTCGACAGTTGGAAAATCTAAAGTCGAACTCCTGCGCGAGCGAATTTTTGAAATAAATCCCGTAGCAAAAGTCGATACAATTCAAAAATTTTACCTTCCCGACGAACCGGTCGAGAATTTTTTTATTTGTAATTACGATTACGTTGTTGACGCAATAGACACAATCACAGCAAAAATCAGTTTGGTTTTGGAATGTCAACGGCGCGGAATAAAAATTATTTCCAGTATGGGCGCAGGAAATAAATTAGATCCGACACAATTTAAAGTTTCTGATATTTTTAAAACGACTGTAGACCCCGTTGCAAAAGTTATGAGGAAAAAATTAAAAGAATACGGCGTTAAAAATTTGAAAGTGGTTTACTCTGAAGAAATGCCGCGCAAAATCGACGCCGGAAATTTAACCGGTAAAGTCATTGGCTCGGCGGCGTTTGTACCTTCAGTGGCAGGATTAATTTTGGCGGCTGAAGTAGTTAAGGGAATAGCGGAAAGTGAAAGGGGAAAAATCCCTAATCCTTAGCCCTTAATCCTTAATCCCTAAAAATGGAGGAATTGAATGAAAATCAGTATAATAGGTTGTGGACGCTGGGGAAGTTTTCACGCGTGGTATTCAAGCAAAATTGGACACAGCGTAAAACTTTACGGGCGCGCAACTTCAAAAAATATGCAACAACTTGAAACTACCGGCGGTAATGACTATTTAAAATTGCCGGAAAATGTTCAACTTACAAAAAATCTTGAAGAAACTTTGAACTTTGCAAACGTGATAATAATTTCTGTCGGTACTCAAAATTTCCGCGCCTTACTTGAGGAAATTAAATCTTTGAATGTAAATCTTGCCGAAAAAAAATTTGTGCTCTGTATGAAAGGGCTGGAGCGCGACACCGGAAAAAGGTTATCTGCAATTTTTGAGGAAGTTTTAAATAGCCAAAATGTTGCAGTTTGGGTAGGTCCCGGACACGTTCAAGATTTTGTACAAAGTTTGCCGAATTGTATGGTAATGACGGCGGCGAATGAAAAATTGACGCGGGAAATTGTAGAAATTTTTAAAAGTCCGCTTATTCGTTTTTATTACGGCACAGATTTAATCGGAATTGAAATTGGCGCGGCGGCTAAAAATGTAATTGGAATTGCAGCTGGAATGTTGGACGGCTTGAATTGTACAAGTTTGAAGGGCGCGTTAATGGCGCGTGGCACTGTCGAACTTTCAAGACTGATTGAATCTTTGGGCGGCGATAAAATGACTGTTTACGGCTTAAGTCATTTGGGCGATTACGAGGCAACGCTTTTTTCGCAGCATAGCCGCAACAGAAAATTTGGCGAAGATTTTGTACTTGACAAAAAATTTGATAAACTTGCTGAAGGTACTGATACAGTTGTTGCGCTTATGGAACTTTCAAAAATTACCGGCGTGGAATTGCCAATTTGTCGCGCAGTTTTTAAAATCTTGTACGAAAATGGAGACCCGGAAGAGCAACTGATGAATTTATTTATGCGTTCAACAAAAAGTGAATAGGAGTTAGGGATTAGAAAAATTTTTCCCTAGTCTTTAATTCCTATTCCCTAATAATGGAGGTGGCGTAAGTTGGAAATTGGAAACAGAATAGTTTATCCTATGCACGGCGCAGGTGAGGTTGTTGGAATTGAAGAAAATGAAGTCGGCGGCGTGAAACAATCTTATTATGTACTGCATCTTTCAATGGGAAATTTAAAACTTATGTTGCCGGTTGACAAAATTGAAGAAATTGGAATACGTGAAATAATCGACAAGGATAAAGTTCATGAAGTTGCAGAAGTTTTGGCGGGGCGTTCAGAGAGAAGTTTTGGCAGCTGGAACAGACGCTATCACGCAACTTTAGACAGATTAAAATCCGGCGATATTTTGGAAGTTGCGGCGGTTGCCAGAAATATTTCCCGTCAAAGTCTCAAACGCAAAATTTCAAGCGGTGAACGTCGTTTAATGGAACTTGCACGACAAATTTTAATTAGCGAATTAGTTTACGTTCTCGAAAAACCGGCGGACGAAGTTACCCATTGGGTAGATGAACATATTGAACGCAGAATTGACGACGACGAAGACGAAGAAAATTTAGAAAAGGAATGATTTTATAAACAACTGCAAGATAGTAAAATTAAAAAAAATATTTCAAGCAGTGAATGCTGTTTAATTAAATCGGCAAGGCAAATTTTAATTAGCGAATTAGTTTACGTTCTCGAAAAACCGGCGGACGAAGTTA
>CALGGV010000153.1 GCA_937915725.1 uncultured Selenomonadales bacterium | reverse complement strand
TTGCAAAACTGAAATTGAAAAACCCGCGCCGGAAAATTTTCTTGACGCTTATATTAAATTAATCGAAGGCGGCGCAGACAAAAAAGCCGCTATTCGTGAAATTGCACAGAAATTTAATTTGAGCCGACGTGAAATTTATAACGCCGTGCTTGATTTTGAAAATAATTTGTAGAATTTTAAAATTTGCAAAACTGAAATTGAAAAACCCGCGCCGGAAAATTTTCTTGACGCTTATATTAAATTAATCGAAGGCGGCGCAGACAAAAAAGCCGCTATTCGTGAAATTGCACAGAAATTTAATTTGAGCCGACGTGAAATTTATAACGCTGTGCTTGATTTTGAAAATAATTTGTAGAGGAGTTTTTATCATGGTAAAAGGAATTGTTGGAGGCGATGAATTTTTTACTGAAGTGATAATTCGCGGCTTGACGATAAACGCGGCGGCGGACGGTTATTACTTCGGCAATTTTAATGAAAATGTCGGCAGGCGCATTGCCAATAAATACGGCGTTCATTTCGTAAAAAATATTGATGATTTTGTATCGAATTCCGCGCTTTTATTTTTGAGTTTTGAACCTGCTGATACTGAAAAAATTCTTAAGCATTTGGCGGAAAAAGTTAATCCTCAAGCTTTGATTGTTTCTGCCGTTCCGGATTTAAAATTAAAAAAACTCGAAGAAACTTTTCCAAACAACGAAATTATTCGCCTTTTTATTACGCCGTCGATAATTTCCGGACAAGGGCTCGGCGCGTACGTTGTAAGCAAAAACGCCTCAATCAGCGCGCAAAGTGTGGCAGAAATTATTTTGAAGGACTGCGGCGACGTTATCAACGTTGAAAACGAAACTGAACTTGAAAAAATTGCAGATTATTTGGTTGCAAATACTTATGTTTCGTACGTGACTATTCAAAATATGTTGCGCAGTGCAAAAAAATTGGGGCTTAGCGAAATGGAGGCAAATTTTGTTGTCAGCAAACTTTTTAGCGGCTCGGTTTATACTTTGATTGAAAATGGCAAGGATACAGCCGCAATGATTAGGCGCGGCACGCTTGACCAAAGATTCCGCACAAAAGTTACAAAATTAATTGAAACTCAAGGAATTAAGGCTGAACTTGAAAAATTTATTGAACGCCCTGTTTACGCCGAAATTGTCGAGGCTGAAGAAGAAAATAAAATCGCGCAGGGCTCCTCCGGCAACAGTAACAGATTTTCAAATACTCAACCTGCCGCCCCTTCAGACAAAAATAAAACTGACGCCGCCGAAATTAAAACGCCGAAATTACAAATGCATTATAGGGGCTAAAGACTAAGGATTAAGGACTAAGGATTAAGGATTAAGGATTAGGGGGAAATTTTTTACAATGAATAAAAAAACATTTTACATTACGACGCCGATTTATTATCCCAGCGCAAAATTGCACATTGGGCACGCTTACTGTACAACCATTGCCGACACTATTGCAAGATTTAAACGCCTTGCCGGTTATGAAGTTTTTTTCTTGACAGGCAGTGACGAACACGGACAAAAAATTCAACGTACCGCTGAAAGTCAAGGTGTAACGCCGCTTGAATACGTCGATAAAATTGTTGACAGTTTCAAGGAACTTTGGCGGCGAATGGAAATTTCCAATGATGATTTTATTCGTACTTCAGAACCGCGCCATCATGAAGTTGTACAGGAAGTTTTCCGCCGTATTCGTGATAAGGGCGATATTTACAAAGGCGAATACACCGGCTTATATTGCACGCCCTGTGAATCTTACTGGACAGAATTGCAACTTGACGAAAACGGCTGTTGCCCGGATTGTCATAGACCCGTTGAAAAAGTTTCTGAAGAGGCTTACTTTTTTAAAATGTCAAAATACGCAGACGCGGTTTTAAAATATCTTGAAGATAATCCCGAATTTCTGGAGCCGAAAAGCCGCCGAAATGAAATGATAAATTTTATTAAGCAGGGGCTTGAAGATTTATGCGTTTCTCGCACTTCGTTTAATTGGGGTATTCCCGTTCCCGACGACGAAAAGCACGTTATTTACGTTTGGTTTGACGCGCTTACAAATTATCTTACGCCTATTGGATTTTTGGACGACGCCGAAAAATTTAAAAAATATTGGCCTGCAGATTTACATTTGGTCGGCAAAGAAATTGTGCGTTTCCATACGATAATTTGGGGTTGTATTTTAATGGCGTTGGGGATTGAATTGCCCAAAAAAGTTTACGGGCACGGCTGGCTGGTTATCGACGGCGGCAAAATGTCAAAGTCCAAAGGAAATGTTGTAGATCCAATGTTGCTGATTGATGAATTTGGCGCGGACGCTATCAGATATTTTTTACTGCGCGAAATAGTTTTGGGACAAGACGGCAATTTTAATCGTGACGCGCTGATTCAACGTATCAATTCAGATTTGGCTAATGATTTGGGAAATTTATTGCACCGCTCCTTGAATATGATTAACAAATTTCAAAAGGGAGTTTTAATTGAAAGTGTCGGCGGTACTGAAATTGACAATTCGCTGAAAAATGAGGCTGTCGAAACTGCAAAAGAATACCGCGCCTTAATGGAAAATCTGCAAATTTCTGACGCCGTAAAAAATGTTTGGAAATTTATCAGCCGCTGCAATAAATACATTGACGAGACCGCGCCGTGGAAACTTGCCAAAGATGAAAATCAAAAACAAAATCTTGCAAACGTGCTTTACAATCTTGCTGAATCACTTAGAATCATTGCAATTTTAATTTCGCCTTTTATGCCCAATACTTCGCGCAGGATTTTAGAGCAGTTGCAAGTTTCGCAAGATATTAAACTTGAAGATGCAGAAATTTTCGGCGCGCTTGAAATTAATCACAAAGTAGGCAAGCCGGAACAACTTTTCCCGCGTATCGATTTAGAATAAAAAGCAGTCGATTGTTAAGAAAGACGCCCGCCGCACTCCGTTTTTGCTTGGGACTTAAAATTTCGGTAACGTGAGAAAACGCGGCTGGAACTTTGAATTATTTTTTGTTTGACGCGAGCAAATGCTCTTACTCATCGCATTTGCAACGCAGGCGGGCGCGGCACTTTTCTTTTGATACTTTTCTTTTTTGCTTTGGAAAAAGAAAAGTATATTTAACATAAAAAGATATTCCATTGCATTTTGTTATAGAGAATAAAGGAAAATTACATTTATTGTCGAAATAAGCGGCGTTAAGGAGGCTATAAAATTGGATTATTCAACTTACTTAAAAAATTATCCCGATAAAGACGGGCGTTTTGGAAAATTCGGCGGGGCTTACTTGCCGCCGCAACTTGTACCCGCAATGCAGGAAATTAACGACGCTTATTTAACAATTTGTCAATCTTCGCAGTTTATAAACGAATTGCGCCGTATTCGCCGTGAATTTCAAGGCAGACCGACGCCAATTTATCATTGTGAACGCTTAAGCCGTAAACTCGGCAAAACTCAAATTTATCTTAAGCGTGAAGATTTAAATCACACCGGCGCACATAAATTAAATCATTGCATGGGCGAAGGTTTACTTGCAAAATTTATGGGCAAGAAAAGAATTATAGCAGAAACGGGCGCAGGACAACACGGCGTAGCATTAGCAACCGCAGCGGCTTTTTTCGGCTTAGATTGTACAATTTACATGGGCGAAGTTGACGTTGCCAAACAAGCCCCAAATGTTGCAAGAATGAAAGTTTTGGGTACAAAAGTTGTTTCAGTTTCACGCGGACAAAAAACTTTGAAAGAGGCTGTTGACGCCGCCTTTGAAGATTATATGGAAAATTACAAAGACACAATTTATTGCATTGGCTCGGCAGTTGGTCCGCATCCCTTCCCAATGATCGTACGTGATTTTCAAATGGTTGTAGGTTACGAGGCGCGGGAACAATTTACCGAAATGATGGGGCATTTGCCGGACGTTGTAACTGCTTGCGTTGGCGGCGGCTCCAATTCTATTGGAATGTTTTTGCCGTTTATAAACGATCCTGTAGAAATTGTTGGCGTTGAACCTTTGGGGCGTGGCGAAAATGTAGGAGACCACGCGGCGTCTATGACTTATGGCTCTGAAGGCGTTATGCACGGCTTTGACTCAATCATGTTGAAAGATGGTAAAGGCGAACCTGCGCCGGTTTATTCCATTGCAAGCGGCTTAGATTATCCCAGCGTTGGACCCGAGCACGCCTTTTTGAGAGAGTGCGGGCGCGTAAAATACGAAACTGCAACCGACAAAGAGGCGGTTAATGCTTTCTTCAAACTTAGCCGCTATGAAGGAATTATTCCCGCGCTTGAAAGTTCACACGCCTTAGCTTATGCAATGCGCCGCGCAAAAGAAATGGATCACGGCTCCATTTTGGTAAATCTTAGCGGCAGAGGCGATAAAGATTTAGATTACGTCATTGAAAAATACGGTTATGGCGAAGATTTTAAAGACTTTGATTGATAAAATTTTTTAGAAAAATTTACCCGCTGAAAATTTCGGCGGTTTTTTTATTTATCAAAAATTTGAGGTGATACTAATGGAAAAATTTTACACTAATCAAAAACAGGAAGGATTTGTAACAGTCAGATTTAAGGGAACGGGCGGCAATTTTACTGCTGAACAACTTTTAAAAATTTACGAAGTCGCAAAAAATTTCGGTGAAGATTTTGTACATTTGACTAGCCGTCAAGAAATTGCAATTCCTTCCATAAAATTTGAAAACATTCCGCAAATAGAAAAAATTATTTCAGAAAGTACGCTTGAGGCGGCAACGGTAGGTTTAACTTTTAAAACTGTCACGGCTTGTCAAGGCAACCAATTTTGTAAATTTGGGCAGATTGACACTTTGAAAGTTGCAACCGAAATTGAGAAACGCCACGCCGGACAAATTTTGCCGCACAAATTTAACGTAGGAGTTACAGGCTGTCCTAACGATTGTATGAAGGCTGAAGGCAATGATATTGGAATTAAGGGAACTCGCGCAGGTTTTCTAATTTATTTTCGTGGCGAAAAATTCCCGCCGATTGTCAAAACTGAAGAAAAACTTTATGAAATTATTGACGCGGTTATAAAATTTTATTCAGAAAATGCAAAGCCGCGTGAACGTTTCAAACTTTTTATCAAGCACGACACGTGGAAAAATTTTGTTGCGAATTTAGAAATTGTTGCAAAATAAAAAAAGGCAGGTTACCTCGCCGAAAAGTTCCCGCCGATTATTAAAACTGAAGAAAAACTTTATAAAATTATTGACGCGGTTATAAAATTTTATTCAGAAAATGCAAAGCCGCGTGAACG
>CALGGV010000152.1 GCA_937915725.1 uncultured Selenomonadales bacterium | reverse complement strand
ATCAAGCCGCTCCCTCCTTAATTTTCTGCTTATATGTCAACAAAGGATAGGCGGCAGAATCTTTTTCCAATTTCATTAAAAAAATTTGGCGAAAGGAAGATTTTTCTTGAGTTACAGCGTAAACTTCCAAATTGCCGCTTTTTACAAATATAAAAGATTCTTCCTCCGTAATTCGGAAACGTTGCCCTATCAAGCCGTTCCCTCCTTAATCATTCAGTGTATCAGAATTATTATCTTGATTAGATTCAGCAAGCAGGCGGCGATAAGGTCCGTCGTGTTGCATCATATCACGGTGCGTGCCGCGCTCCACAACTTTCCCTCTGTCCAAAACAATAATTTCATCTGCGTCACGAATAGTGGAAAGTCTATGAGCGACGATAAAACAGGAACAGCCGCGTTGCCTGATATTTTCAAGTACAATTTGTTCAGTCATAGGGTCAAGCGCGCTTGTAGCCTCGTCCAAAATTAAAATAGAAGGATTGACAGCTAAGGCGCGCGCAATTTCTAAACGTTGACGTTGCCCGCCGCTGAAATTAAAGCCGCCTTCCTCAACTTGCGCGTCGTAACCGCCTCCAATTCTCAAAATATCATCGTGAATGCAAGCATCTTTAGCCGCCTGAATAATATCAGCGCGACGAATAGAAGTATCAAAAAGGGAAATATTATCTTTGACAGAGCCTGAAATGAGGAAAATATCTTGGTCAACGCTCGCCATAGAATTAACAATAACAGAATGAGGAATAAATTTGCGGTTGACGCCGTCAAAAAGAATATCGCCGCTCCATTGTTCATAAAGCCCGGTTAAAACTTTGGCAAGAGTAGATTTACCGGAGCCGCTAAAACCGACAACGGCAACCCAACGACCGGGTTCAAGGTGTAAATTAAAATCTTGCAAGAGCGGGGGTTCAAGGGGGCTGTAGCCGAAATTAATATTAACAAAGTCAATTTCGCCGGAAAGTCTGTCGCCTTTGAAAGAAAAATTGGCGTCGACAGGATAATTCAAGCGGTCAATATCGTAACGTTGGACGTCGTCAAGGCGTTGCATTTGCATTTCAGTACTTTGCAAGGTAGTACCGAGATTGATTAATTTATTGAAAGGCTCTTGAAAACTGTTCATAAGATTTTGGAACGCCATAAAAATACCGGCAGTCATAACGCCTTCCATAATAGAAAAACCGCCGACAGTCATAATAATAGCGGAATTCAAGCCGCCCAACAGCGAAGGTAAAATAGAGGCAGTCAAAGACCACATTTGAACATCTTGAGAAGAAATTAAAACTTTGGCGCGGTAACCAGCCCATTTCGAGAAAAAATCAGTTTCATTGCCGTTAGCTTTAATAGTTTCAATCATCATCAAGCCGTTCATCGCCGTGCCGTATTCCTTGCCCTGATCCTGTTGAATTTTCATATTCATATCAGTAAGCTTGCGGCGCATAAGCAAAAAGGCGGCTAAGTCAATCAAACTGAAAGCAACGCCAATAATTGTAAGAGAAACGCTGTATTGAAGTAGCAACATTAAATAAAAAATAGCAACAAGAAAATCTAAAACAGCAGTAGCCGCCGAGCCTGAAAGAACAGATGCGATAGATTCATTAAAAGAAATACGCGAGGCAATTTCAGCGGCGTAACGTTGTTGGAAGAATTGGAGCGGCAGGCGTATAACGTGCCAAAAAAATTTAGAAGAATCAGCCAGCGTCAATTTTTCCTGCCACTTCGTTAAGACAATGGAGCGCAACCACGTCATAAAGCCGCTTAAAACTAAAGAAATTCCCATTGCAATACAAAGTTTAATCATCCAGTCGGGGTGCTTGCCGGTTAAAATATCGTCCAAAAAAATTTGATTGAAAACGGGCGACGCAAGACCCGGAAAAATCATACCAATACCGATTAAAATAATAAAAAGCATCGCCCATTTATCTTGCATTAATTTTTTTGCTGTTGCTCTAACAATGCTGTAACGTTCGCCTTCTTTTACAAAATTTTCATTCGGCTTAATTTTTAGTGAAATACCGGTGTAGGAAGTGCGAAATTCTTCCCACGAAATTTGCCGCCGCCCCATCGCAGGATCATTCAAGTAAGCTATATCGTTTACTATTCCTTCCAATACCACAAAATGATTAAATTCCCAGTGAATTATCAACGGTAAATCTTCAGCAGTTTTTTCTTTTAACTTGTCGGCAGACCAACGATAACCTTTGGCAAAACAATTTCTGTTACGCGCCGCTTTCAAAACGCAATTAGCCTTAGAGCCGTCACGATTGACGCCGCATTCTTGCCGCAATTTTTCAAGCGGTATCCATTGTCCGTAATGCGCCAAAATCATTGCAAGGGACGCCGCGCCACATTCCGTAGCCTCCATTTGCAAAATTGTTGGAACTTTTACGCGGGTACTATTTTTGTTAAAAAAATTTTTTATTTTATCAAACATAGTTACCTGCTCCTAAGCCACTGCGAAACTTTGTAGAAAACTTTTTCTATAGGCGGCGTGCGTTCAATAATAATGGAGCCCGTGCAAAAACTTCCGGCGGTAATTGGTTTATGTTCACCAACAACCGAAGTCCAAAGGTAGCCGCTGTCAGATTTATCATCTTTGACTAAATCAAATTTGACTTCCATAAGCGCGGAATTTTGCGCTTGCTGAATCCACTGTGCAAGTTGCGGGTTGCCGAGATTTTTTTCAATGATCTGTGAAGAAACGGGATATTGAGAAACACTGCGTACAACTCCAATTAAACTGCCGGATTGAGAAGTATCAACGCCGTTTGGGGCAAGTTGAATACTCATACCGGGTTCAATTCTTTTTCCCTTGTCAACAGGAACATACAAAATACCGGTAAGTTCGTCACGGTTTTGAGTAAGGCGAATAGTGCAAATAGGCGCGCCGTTAGAAATGATGGAGCCCTTGCCGACAAGTACTTCATCTACAATGCCGTCATAATCACTGTAAACATTTTCAGCCACATTTTGCTGATTTTTTTTTGCGCCGTATTGGTAAACACGTTCGAGGGCGTCGCGGTCTGAAGTAGCTAAACTCATACCATATTTAGTCATACGAGTATCAGCGGATTGATCAGCCTGTTCAATTTGAGCGATTAAATCGCCGCGTTTGACGTGCGAGCCTGTTTTAACAAAAATTTTGTCGATTTTACCGGCGGAAATATGCGAAACATTGACGACACCGGCAGAATCAAGAATCAAGCCCATACCGTCAGCTTTAACAGTGAACGCGCCGAAGATAGACCAAAGGAGGATAGAAAAAAGAACAACGCCCACAGCGGCAAGAGACATCCAGGCGATAGGCGAAGTGATAGAAAGCATTAAATCGAGGCGTTCAGGGGAGCGTAATTTATCGAGAGCCTCTTTAGAAAAGATCTGAGAATTGTCAGGCATTATTGCACCTCCTCAAGAGTAACGCTAGCCTTCATACCGTCTTCAAGATCGCTAACGCCGGAAGTAATAACAGTATCACCAAGATTAAGCCCGGCAAGAATTTCAATAAATTGTCCGTCATCAACGCCGGTAGAAATATTTCTGCGTTGCAAAATACCGTTATCATCGACAACGAAAACGGCGGAATTAGAAGGATCAATCATGGCGGCGAGCGGCACGGTTAAGCAGTCCTGCGCGAAAAGGGATTGAATTTCGACGTTGTTATAAGCTTGAGGTTCAAGCAAGCCTGCGGCGTTATTGACTTGAAAAATAATGGAACGAATAGCGGCAGGTTGGGAAATAGCTGGGGAAATATCGAAAATTTGGGCGGTAAATTGTTGAGCCGCGCCCGCGTTGCCGGATTCATATTCAGTATCGTAAATTTTGGAAAATTCAGCGCGGTTGAAATTAAGTGAAACATTGCGCGCGGCGGCAAGACGTTTAGCCAATTCATCATCAACGGGCAAGGAAAAATAAAGTTGTTTAAAATTGCCGATAAGAGCAAGTGGAGTACCGGCGGTAACATAGGAGCCGATTTGTTTATAAATAATTAAAACTTCACCGTTGATAGGGGCGGCAACTTGAGAATGAGCAGATTCAGTGAGGAGTTGTAATTTTTGAGCGTTGAGAGAATCACGTTGGGCGACAGTTTGTTGGCGTTGTAAATGTGCAACATCCAAATTAACCTGCGCCTCTTTGTACATAGCCACGACTTCATCATATTTTTCAGCAGAAACAGCTTGATGTTCACGAAGTCTGGAATATCGGAGGTAATCATTTTTGGCGCGGGCAAGATAAGTTTCAGCTTTAACAATATCGTTATCAGCCTTTAAAATATCACTTTCCGCGCGGAGAATATCAATTTCAGCCTGTTTAATTTTCAGTGGATATTGTTCATTAGTTAAATCAAAAAGAATTTGCCCAGTCTGCACAAAATCATTTTTCTTAACATTAACAGAAGTAATTCTGCCGTCTATAAGTGCAATGGTGTCAGTCATTTCATTTGAGTAAAGATTAACCGTATCAAGAACAACGCGGGTTTTAATATTGCGAATTTCAGCCTTTGCGCCCTGCAAGGGGATTCTGCGTTCAGCCATTCTTTCAGCAATAACATTTTCGCCCGCCCTGTTCAAATACGCGCCGTAAGAAATAATTCCAATAACAATAACAAGTACAATAGCCAATCCCAATAAAAAATAACGTTTCAAAAAATCACCTCCAAATTATAAAATTGGGCAACTTTCATCACACATAATTAAATCATTTTTAAAATTCCAAACAACAGCCATACAAGGCAAGCAATTTTTTTTGTATTTGCAGGTCGTGCAGGGCTTGTCGATTCTGTCTTCAGTGGTGCGCAAAAGTTTTAAAGTTTTTGAGTTATTCCAATATTCGGCAATGGTTGAAAATTTTTCTTTCATTGTGAAAAGATGACGACACGGCGTTAAATAACCGTCAACACTTATGCTTATACCGTCCCTGCCCGCGCCGCAACCTCTGCTTATTCCGGTGTTCAGATTTACAAAAAATCTTTCGCCGACAACTGCGCGAAGTTGTGAAAAACATTCTTCAATTTCAATTTGAACTTTGCCTTTGTAACTGCGAATTTTTTTTGAAATGTCAAGAATTTGTTGACGAGTTGGAATACTTGGCATTTGCGAATTTTTATCCGGCTTAAACATCATAACAGCAAGAGTTTTAACGTTGAAATTTTCGGCAAGTGCAAGCATATTTTCAAAATCAGCCGCGTTGAAAGAATGCATAACCCAATTAATCAAAGTGCGGTTGTAATTTAAATTTTTCAAATTTTCAAGGGCGGTAATTGCAAGCTCGTAACCGTCACGGCTTAAAGAATTTATTTCATTTGTACTGCCGTTAAGCGAAATGCAAATATCGGCAACTCCGCTTTTTATCAACTCGCGCAGATTTTCAAGCGTGCATTTGTAGCCGGAAAGTGCCACGTTAGCCTCAAGATTGAGCCGCGCACATTCGGCAACCAATTCAAAAAGATAAGGATAGCAAAAAGTTTCACCGCCGCTTAAATTGACAGCTTGAACGCCGGAGCTTGCCGCTTGCCGTATCCAATACAGCGCAGTTTCTTTATCCATATTTTGACCGGTGGATAAATCGCAGTAACATTGCGGGCAATTCAGCGGACATTTGGTGGTAAGTTCAAGATTCATAATCAGCGGCGCGGAATAAGCGCGGAAATCGTGCGGGTAAAGTACGTCGCCTTGTCTTAAGTAAGCCTTAGCCTTTGAAATTTCGCCGCCTTCAAATGCAAATTTAAAATGTGAAATATCATTTTGAACATAGGGCGAAAATTGCGGGAACTCGTCAACAAATTTTAAAACGTCGTGAAATTTTTCAGCCGTGCAAAGATTTTCCATGCGCAATTTTTCAAGAAATTTTTTAATGGTTGCAGTGGATTTATTGACAGTGCCGAAATTAATGCCGATTTTTTCAGAAATTGAATCAGGAAAAATATCAAAGTCGATAATAAATTTTTTCCTGTCAGAGAAATTTTCAAACATCGCCAAAACGGCGTCTAATTTCGCCAAATCGCCGCCCCAAATTTTTTTAAGGGTTTCTATCGTAAAACTGCGCGAGGCGTCGTTTACGAAGATTCTAAGGCTGTCTACGGGCTTTCTGGAAGTCATTGCTCCAATTTGATAAATCCCAACGTCTTTGAAGAGTTCAAAAATTTTTTCCAACATTGGACGCACGGCTTGAATTGTTTCAACTTTAGAAATTTTTGGTAGAATCGTCGCACAGATTTTTTCTAAATCAGCGGGCGTTTTAATTTGTGTAGCGTCAACAAAATAACAGGGCTGAATAGGATTTTCTTTGCAAACGTCAAAATCCAATTCAAGCCACTTTTCCGGTACAAAATTATCGCCGTCAAGTCTAATTGAATAATCACAAGTTTTTTCGTTGTTTGAAAGTACAATTTCTAAAATAGTTTCGTGAGTTTCCAAATTGCCGAACTGATTCAGCACATTGTCAAGGCGGCGGTAACATTCGGCGTCGAATAAATTTTGATATTCATTTTGGCGGAAATATGCAAGGAAATTTTTTACCGAATTCAAGATTTTTCCACTCTCCAATAAAAACCAAAATTGAGAGGCTAACAAAAAACAATTAGCCCCTCATAGTGTCAGATTTTAAAAATATTTTACCAGCGACGGCGAGTAAGAGTGTGAACTAAATCGCCGACTCTGCAAATTGTATCTACAGCAATGTCAATAATATCTCCTGCCGCGCCTACGCCACCTGCAACATTTTCAAGTTGTTCGTCAGAAAGTTCTTCTGTATTGTTAAGGCGGGTTGCAATTCCTTCACGAATGGTTTTAATTTCGTCAAGGCTTAACTCAATATCTTTTGCCGCCAAAAACTTTTGAACTTCTTCATCAGTTTCAAGTTCCAAAAGTTCCTTGACAACGTTTTCATCTTTCAAAAGTTCAGCAAGTTTTTCATTCATAGTAAAAACCTCACAAATTTAATTTATGCAGATTGAGAATTTTTAAGAGAATCCAGAAGTTCTTCAACCTGCGCGATACTCAATTCAACGCGGTAGGCGTCCAAAAATTGGCGGGCGTCCTCAGCGTTTTCTTGTTCCAAAAGTTCTTCGACAAATTCGGCATTTTGGAGCAATTCTTCAAGACTTGTATTCATCCAATTTGCCTCCTTAAAATCTGCGCAACAGTAAAATTACAAATTACCAACGACGACGCCCACCACTGTTGTTGAGGTTTATAGGACGCAAATTAGGCAAGTTAACTATTCCGCCGGGCAGTATTGGATTATAAACCTGAACATTTAACGACGCGCCACCTGCAACATTTTCAAGTTGGGAATCGTCCATTTCGTCGTCAGATTGTGCGGCTAAGATTTTTTGAATTTTTTCAAGGTCTTCAATAGAAATTTCAATGCCCTTGCTTGCCAAAAATTTTTGCGCGTCTTCAGCCGTTTCTTGCTGCAACAATTCTTTGACAACGGATTCATCTTTCAAAAGTTCATTAAGTTTTTCGTTCATAGTTAAAGCCTCACAAATATTACCAAATTTACCAACGTCTTGATGTAAAAACGTTAAAAACAGTGCGATTTATAACGCCCAAATCTTCTAAGCTTAAATTTAAATTTCTCAATTTGTTGTCGACTGTTTCCAACGATACGCCGCCTGCAACGTTTTCAAGTTCGCCGTCGTCCATTTCTTCGTCAGATTGTGCGGCTAAGATTTTTTGAATTTCTTCAAGGTCTTCAATGGAAATTTCAACGCCCTTGCTTGCCAAAAATTTTTGCGCGTCTTCAGCCGTTTCTTGCTCCAAAAGTTCTTTAACAACGGATTCATCTTTCAAAAGTTCATTGAGTTTTTCGTTCATACTTAAAACCTCACAAATTACCAGCGACGCCAACGACCGGTTACAATATTTTTTGCGACTTCAAAACACATTATCATACTAAAACCGCCTGCAACTTGTTCAAGTTCATCGTCAGAAATTTCTTCGTCATTTTCAGAGACTTTGACGAGTTGCGCCTGAATCTGATTAATTTCTTCAATGGAAATTTCAACGCCCTTGCTTGCCAAAAACTTTTGCACGTCTTCAGCCGTTTCTTGCTCCAAAAGTTCCTTAACAACGGATTCATCTTTCAAAAGTTCATTAAGTTTTTCGTTCATTTTAAAACCTCCAAATTACCAGCGGCGGCGCGTCCATTCGTGAACTTTATTTCCGAGAGTGACAAGCCCGCTGCCTGCCGCCAAAAGTCCGCCGGCGATTAAAATTGCGGTAGTAACTGCGAATCCGCCTGCAACATTTTCAAGTTGTTCGTCAGAAACTTCATCTGAATCTTTATTTTCAAGTTGGTTGACGAGTTCGGCTTTGGTTGCCTCAATTTCTTCAATGGTAAGTTCGACGCCCTGTGCTTTTATGGCGGCTTGAACTTCTTCAGCTGTTTCCATTGCCAAAATTTTTTCAACAAAATCTTTATCAGCGAAAATTTCTTTTATCTTTGCAACTTTTTCATTGTCAGTCATTTTATTTTCCTCCAAAAAAATTTTTACCAGCGTCTTCTGAGTGCTCTGGAAATGTCACGTGAACCTGGAATACGAGAATCCATTTGATGAAGTAAATCCGGCATCATAGGAAGGAACGGGATAAGCAATAAACTGCCGCCTGCCACGTTTTCCAATTCGTCGTCTGAAATTTCTTCGCTATTTTCGGCAGCTTTAAGAAATTGCGCCTGAATTTGATTAATTTCTTCAATGGTAAGTTCGACGCCCTTTTCTTTAACGACGGCTTGAACTTCTTCTGCCGTTTCCATTGACATAACTTTTACAGCAAAATCTTTGTCAGCAAAAATTTCTTTAAGTTTTTCGGCTTTTTCTTGGTCAGTCATTTTAAAACCTCCGAATTACCAACGACGGCGCGTCCATTCGTGAACGCCTTTTGCAAGTGTAGCTAAGCCGCCTACTGCGCCCGCGCCGATAATTGCCGCACAAACAATCGTAGTAACTGCGAATCCGCCTGCAACATTTTCAAGTTGTTCATCTGAAACTTCATCTGAATCGGGATTTTCAAGTTGGTTGGCAAGTTCAGCCTTAGTTGCCTCAATTTCTTCAATGGTAAGTTCGACGCCCTGTGCTTTAACGGCGGCTTGAACTTCTTCCGCTGTTTCCATTGCCAAAACTTTTGCAACAAAATCTTTGTCGGCGAAAATTTCTTTCACCTTTGCAATTTTTTCGTTATCATTCATAGGTATAAAACCTCCAAAATTTTTGATTGTCGAAACTGAATTTTGCCTCAAAGTTTCTACATTTTGCATTTT
>CALGGV010000151.1 GCA_937915725.1 uncultured Selenomonadales bacterium | reverse complement strand
TAGGCAGTAGGCAATAGGCAGTAGGCAATAGGCAGGAGGCAGGAGGCAGGAGGCAGGAGGCAGTAGGCAATTTTATTTCAGTGATACTTTCTTTTGATCTGGAAAAATAAAATTGCCGCAAAAATCGCAATTCCGATTATATCAGTTGTCAAGCCGGGTTTAATCATCATCAAACCGCCCGCGCCCAAAATTATTCTTTGCCACGTTAA
This sequence comes from uncultured Selenomonadales bacterium, assembly GCA_937915725.1. GTDB lineage: Bacteria > Bacillota > Negativicutes > Selenomonadales > Selenomonadaceae > Quinella. Next base: position 3,442 of record CALGGV010000151.1, on the reverse strand, counting down.
AAGCGGCGCGGCTAAATATCCTATCAATGACGAACTCAAGGCAACCATTCCAACTATCGCCGTTAAAAGAGCCAAAATAAGCCCGCTATTAACGCCGTAGACAAGCAAAAGTTCAGGGCTTAGTACAAACATATAGGGAATTATAAAAGCCGCTATTGCCAATTTAGAGGCGTTTACACCGGTTTTAAGCGCGTTGCCGCCTGCAATTCCCGCGCCCGCGTACGCTGCCAATGCTACCGGCGGTGTTACGTCCGCTATTATTCCAAAATAAAATACAAACATATGAGCCGCCAAAATTGGAACGCCCATTTGTAAAAGTGCAGGCGCGGCGATTGTCGAAGTTATAACGTAATTTGCCGTTGTCGGTACGCCCATTCCCAAAATTATTGCTGTTATCATTGTCAAAAACATACTCGGCAAAAGTAAGCCGCCCGATAATTCCAACAAGCCCGACGCCAATTTTAAACCTACGCCCGTTTTTGTTACAACGCCTATAATTATTCCTGCCGCCGCGCACGCTACCAACACGCCCAAAACATTTCTTGCGCCGTTTTCAAGTCCCTTGACAATTTCTGAAAATTTCATTCGTGTTGATTTTTTTAACGCCGAACAAATTATTGAAAGAAAAATTGCAACCAACGCCGCTCTCATTGGTGTATAACCGCTTACCAACAGCCAAACTATCACTATCAGCGGTATTGACAAATGACCGCGCTCGCGCAGGAGTTCAAAAAATTTCGGCAATTCTTCACGCGGTATACCTTTCAAATTATTTCTTTTTGCCTCAAAGTGAACGCCGAGCCATACGCCGATAAAATATAACGCCGCAGGAATTACAGCCGCTTTGACAATTTCCACGTAAGGTACGCCGACAAATTCAGCCATTAAAAAAGCCGCCGCGCCCATTACCGGAGGCATTAATTGCCCGCCCGTTGACGCCGCCGCCTCAACCGCGCCTGCAAAATTTTTGTGATAACCCAATTTTTTCATCATTGGTATTGTTAATGAACCTGTACCGACAACATTTGCAACCGACGAGCCGCTAACAGTTCCCATTAAGCCGCTTGAAAGTACTGCAACTTTCGCAGGTCCGCCGCTTGCCCAGCCCGCTATTGAGTTTGCCACGTCGATAAAAAATTTCCCTAAGCCCGTACCTTCCAAGTACGCGCCGAATAATATAAACAAAAAAATAAAAGTCGAAGAAACGCCCAGCGGTATACCGAAAATCCCTTCAGTTGTAAAATAAACGTGGCTTACAAATTGATTCAGCGTCAAGCCTTTGTGTATCAAAATTCCCGGCATGTACGGACCAACAAAGGCGTAAATTACGAAAACCAAAACAACCGTAACCATTGGAATACCGACAACGCGCCGCGCCGCCTCAATTACAAGCAAAATTCCCAGCGTGCCAAAAATTACGTCTTCTGCTGTTGGTAAACCTGCGCGACGAATTAATTCAGAATAACAAACAACAATGTAAGCGGGAGCCGCCGCGCCCAAAATTGCCAAAATTGCGTCAAGCGGGTGGAGTTTGTCACGCCGCCACGATTTTTTTGTTGGATAAAGTAAAAATGCTAACGATAAGCCAAAACCTAAATGAATTGCGCGTTGAAGTTGCGCGTCAAGTACACCATAAATCGCCGTGTACAGTTGAAAGACTGAAAAAGTTATCGCAAGTGCCGATACAAATTTTGCCATGACGCCGCTATATTCCATTGTGTTTGATTCGGCGTCGTATTTTTTTAAGACTTCATCTCCCGTTAAAATTTTTTCTTCACTCATAAAATCACCAACTTAAATTTTGTAAATATTGGGGCTGTCGTATTCGGCAATTCTGCTGTCGTGCGTCATAAATTTCATACCTTCCGCCACAGCCTGCGCGAGCATTAAATTATCAAACGGGTCTTTGTGTGGAAGTTTACCTTCCTTGCGTTTCAAATTTTTCACTTCCAACGCGTGTTCCAATTTCAACGGCAATTCATTAAAACCGAAATTAAAACAATATTTTACAAGTTCTTCGCCGTCATACGGCATTTTTGAATCTTTGGTTGTACATTTCAAATCCACTTCAAAAATTGAGATTGAGCTAAAATAAATTTCGTTTGAATTGTCTTTGATTATCGAACGGGCTTTTTCAGAAAGTTTTTCATCGCCTTTGAAGTACCAAATTATAATGTGCGTATCGAGTAAATATTTCACCTCACTGCCTCCTAAAATTCACAATCGGGATCATCGCTGAACATTTCCAAAATTTCTTTGTCTGCCGCCACAAACCATTCATCAAAATCCGGTGGAAAGTCATATTTGCCTTTCATCGCTCCAAAACCATCTTTGCGCGTTTTTTTCGGCGGGCTTACTAATTCGGCTACAACTTTATCATCTTGAGTTAAAATAATTTTATCTTGCTGCCCGCTAATTAAAAGCTGTACCAATGACGCTAAATTTTTTTCCGCGTCTGCAATATTTACCTGTGTCATTTTTAAAACCTCCTTAAATTTTATAAATATTGGGGCTGTCATATTCGGCAATTCTGCTGTCGTGCGTCATAAAAAGCATATTTTCAGCAACAGCTTGACACAACATCATTTTATCGAACGGATCATTGTGCGGCGGCGTATTTTCAAGGCGTTTCAAATTTTTTGCTTGCAAGGTATGTTTTGGAAGTAACGGCAAATATTTAAATCCTACTTCTTCGCAAAATGCAAAAATTTCTTCGCCGGTTGTCGGCATATCTTCAGGGTGTTTGGAATGTTTCAAATCAATCTCGTAAAGTGACAAAGGACTATAATAAATTTCATTTTCGATATTCTCAATCACTTGGCGTACCTTTTTAGAAAGTTGTTCATCGCCTTTGGAGTACCAAATTAAAATGTGAGTATCAAGCAAATATTTCATTTCGCAGCCTCCATAAATCCATAATCTGAATCATTTCCAAAATCTGCCAAAATTTCGGCGTCCATTGCCACAAATTTTTCGTCAAAATCCGGTGGAAAGTTATATTTGTCTTTGAGAATACCAAAGCCACTTTGGCGCGACTTTTGAGTTTTTATTAAATTGTCCAATTCAGATTCTTTAATAATTACGGGGTTGCCGTTTTCATCCGTGGTAACAATTTCATCATCTTTTTTAATTTTGTTAAGGCGCGCCCACTCTTGAATTTTTTCGGCGTCCGTCATTTCTTTTACATTAGGTTTTTCCTCAAACGTGATACTTGCAACGGGTTCATTGTCTTTTGTCAGCACCAATTTATATTGCGACCCGCTTAAAAGTGTCTTCAGCAATTCTGCCAAATTTTTTTCGTCCGTTACATTTAAATTCAACATTTTTAAAACCTCCCAAAAATTTTTCAACATAAATTTAACAAATTTTGCTTAATCATTCAATAAAATTAGTGGAAAAATCCCTCCTGCCTCTTGCCTACTGCCTACTGCCTAGAAATAAA
>CALGGV010000150.1 GCA_937915725.1 uncultured Selenomonadales bacterium | reverse complement strand
AAAAAAATGTACTTGAAGGATAATTAAAATGAATTTTGAAAATTTAAAAGTCGGTTTAAAAAATTCTGTCGCACAATTTGTAACTGAAAATGATACTGCACTTGCCGTCGGCTCGGGAAGTTTAAAAGTTTTGGCAACGCCGAAATTAATTGCGATAGTTGAAAAGGCAGCGGCTGATTTAGTCGAAAAAAATTTATCGCCGGAATTTACTTCAGTTGGAACTTTGATAAATTTTGAACATACCGCGCCAACTCCAATAAATTTAAAATTTTGGGCAGAAGTTGAAATTTTGGAAATTGAAGGGCGCAAAATAATTTTTGAAGTTGCAACCTTTGATGAACGCGGCGAAATTGGGCGCGGACGGCACGAACGCTTTATTGTCAATCGTGAAAAATTTCAGTCAAAGGCAAATTCTAAAAAATAGTTGACAAAAAATGTTGTTTGTGGTATTCTTCCCTAGTCTTAGAAATAAGACAAACTGGGAGTGGTACTCAAGTCGGTGAAGAGGACGGTTTGCTAAACCGTTAGGGTCGAAAGGTCGCGGAGGTTCGAGTCCTCTCCACTCCGCCATAATTTTTGAACATTCTACCGTTTGAACGGTTTTTTAAAAGCCTTGCAGTTTTGCAGGGCTTTTTTGCATGGTAAATAAAAAAAACTGCGATTAAAAACAACCGCAGTCAAATTCTTAAAAATTTTTACTAAATCTATTGCCAAAATTAAAATTTTTTCTTCATTTCATTTAGAATTTTAAAATTGTCAACAACTAACTTTTTCAATTTCGGCGGCAATTTTGTTACAGATTTTATCAAGTTGCAATTTATTTGGACCTTCAGCCATAACTCTAATCAAAGGCTCCGTGCCGGACGCACGTACCAAAATTCGCCCCGTTGTACCAAGTTCAGTTTCGCCTTCAATAATTGCGCGTTTCACGGCGTCAGCATTTTTATAAGCCTCTTTATCTTTGACGCGAATATTTATTAAAACCTGCGGAAAAGTTGTCATCATTTTGTTAAGTTCGGCGGCAGATTTTTTAGATTTTTTCATTGCGGTTAAAACTTGCAGGGC